>DATFRX010000187.1:0-2703 GCA_035262905.1 Nocardioidaceae bacterium | reverse complement strand
CGGTGCGGTCGCTGTCACTGTCCAGACCGTCCGCGCCGGTGAACAAGGATCCAGGGCCGTCTGGAATCCGACTGGGGATACCGACTTCGAGAGCAGCTCCGCGGTGGAGGACTCGCTGCGCTAGTCCCCGGCTCGCCGGTCGCGGCTGGCCAGCAGGCGCCGGAACGAGTCGACCCGGCGCGGATCGATCTGTCCGGCTGCCACGGCCTCGTCCAGCCCGCACTCGGGCTCGGCGGCCGTGTGAGTGCAGCCGCGCGGGCAGTTCGCGGTGGCGGCGGCGAGGTCGCCGAAGGCCGACAGCACATGGCCGAGGTCGACGTGGGCGAGGCCGAACGACCGGATGCCCGGCGTGTCGACGATCCAGCCGCCGAACGGCAGCCGCAGGGCGTAGGCCGACGTCGACGTGTGCCGGCCGCGACCGGTCACGACATTGACCTCGCTGGTCACCCGGTCGGCTCCCGGAATCAACGCGTTGACCAGCGTCGACTTGCCGACGCCGCTGTGGCCGACCAGGACGCTGGTGCGATCGCGCAGGGCGTCGCGCAATGGATCGAGGTCGCCGCCCTGCTGCGTCGTGACCGTTGGCACGCCCAGCGGCTCGTACTGCGCCAGCTCCTCGCTGCTCGATTTCAGGTCGGCCTTGGTGAGGCAGAGCAGCGGGTCCATGCCGGCGTCGTAGGCGGCGACCAGACAGCGGTCGATCAGCCGTGGGCGTGGCTCCGGATCGGCCAGTGCCACGACGATGACCATCTGATCGGCGTTGGCGACGATGACCCGCTCGATCGGATCGTCGTCATCCGCGGTCCGTCGCAGCACCGACTCGCGTGGCTCGACGTCGACGATCCGGGCCAGGCTCCCGTCGGCTCCGCTGATGTCGCCGACGATCCGGACGTCGTCGCCGACCACGATGCTGCCGCGGCCGAGCGCCCGGGCCTTCATGGCGGTCACGGTGCGTTCGCCGTCGGCGTCGTCGACAAGGAGCGTGTAGCGGCCCCGGTTGAGCGTGACGACCCGGCCGGTGACGGCGTCGTCGTGGGCCGGTCGCTGCTTCGTACGCGGTCGGGTGCGGCGTCTCGGACGGTCGAACCGCTCGTGGTCGTCGACGTCGTAGCCCGAGGTCATCGGACCAGCTGCTCCCACGCGTCGGCGAATCCCGGGTACGTTTTCGCGGTCGCCTCGATGTCGTCGACGCAGACGCCGTCGGTCGCGAGACCGAGGACGGCGCCGGCATGGGCCATCCGGTGGTCGGCATGACTGGCGAAGATTCCACCCCGCAAGGGTTTCGGCACGATCCGCAGGCCGTCCTCGAGCGGAGTCACGTCGCCGCCGAGACCGTTGATCTCCTGGCTGAGGGCCGCGAGCCGGTCGGTCTCGTGGCCACGCAGATGGGCGATGCCCGACAGTTGCGACGGACCCTCGGCGAGTGCGCAGAGCGCGGTGACGACGGGAGTCAGCTCGCCGACGTCGTGCAGGTCGGCCGTGATGCCCTCGATGGCTCCGGTGCCGGACACGACGAGGTCCGTACCGTCGCGTACGACCTCGCCGCCCATCTGCGACAGCAGACTCGGCACGGCAGCGCCGGCCTGGTCGGTGTCGTCCGGCCAGTCGCGTACGCGGACCCGACCGCGTGTCACGAGGGCGGCTGCGAGGAACGGCGCGGCGTTGGACAGGTCCGGCTCGATGACGATGTCGAGCGCCTCGATCGGTCCGGGCGCGACGCGCCAGCGATTCGGCTCGGCATCGTCGACCTCGACGCCACGGGCCCGCAGTTGCCGGATCGTCATGTCGATGTGCGGCTGCGAGGGCACCGGCTTGCCGTCGTGGCGCAGGTCGATCCCATCGCGGTAGCGGCCGGCCGCCAGCAGCAGCCCGGAGACGTACTGACTCGACGCCGAGGCATCGATCGTCACAGCCCCGCCGTCGACTCCGCCAGCGCCGACCAGCCGGAACGGCAGCGTGCCGCGGCCGTCGTCGTCGATCTCGACACCGAGCTTGCGGAGCGCGCCGACCATCGCCTGCATCGGCCGCTCGCGAGCTCGCAGGTCACCGTCGAAGTCGACCGGACCGTCGGCCAGCGCGGCGACCGGCGGCAGGAACCGCATCAGGGTCCCGGCCAGGCCGCAGTCGACCGCCGCCGGACCGTGCAGGGCACCCGGGGTGACCCGCCAGCCGTCCTCGACCGTGTCGATCGCGGTGCCGAGGGCTCGAAGGGCGTCGGCCATCAGCCAGCTGTCGCGAGCCAGCAACGGCCGGACCAGCGTCGACGGTCCATCTGCGATCGCGGCCAGGATCAAAGCGCGGTTGGTCAGCGACTTCGAGCCCGGCAGCCGGACCGTGGCGTCCAGCGGTTGCCGAGCTCGCGGCGCCGACCACACGGTCAGCCCGCGTCCTGCTTGGACTTGCTGCGGGCCGAGCGGGCCGATCGCTTGGTCCCGCGTGGCGCGGCAGCGGCCATCACCAGCCCGCCGGCCACCGACAGGTTCTTGACGAAGTGCCGGCGTTGGGTCGCCCGCAAGGTCGGGTCGGGCTCGGCCCAGAACGCGTGGTCGGTCAGCGTCGCCGGGACCAGATTGGCCGCGAGGACCGTGGCGGCCAGGCGCGGGAACCGACCAGACACGAGCATCGCTGCACCGGCGACGTTGACCGCGCCGTTGATGCGTACCCAGGTCGCCGGGTTCGTCGGGATCGGAGCACCAGGCGCCA
>DATFRX010000186.1:0-4313 GCA_035262905.1 Nocardioidaceae bacterium | reverse complement strand
GACACGTCGGCGATCCACTGGTTGATCGCGTTCTGGCTCCACGTGGAGCCGGTGCCCTCGATCAGCTGATATCGGTCGTCGGCATGCACCGGCGACCCGGCGGTCAACAACAGGCTCATCAGCATGACGGCCAGGGCGCCGAAGAGTGGGCGGCGGACGCGGGCTTTGCGGGCGGTTCTCATCGTCCCCCCTTGTTCGTGGACACCACGGCGCGGGCGACGGCGAACATGATGAGCACCATGGCGAGCAGGATCGAGGCGGCTCCGAAGGCCCGGAGGATCTCCACTTCCTCCGGCGATCGCGACAACGAAAAGGTCAGCAGTGGCAGTGACACCATCGGCCCTTCGGTGGCGTTGAGGTTGAGGTACGTCGTGTATCCCGCGGTCAGCAGCACCGGTGAGGTCTCGCCGAGCCCGCGAGCCGTTCCGAGGATGACGGCGGTGGTCAGGCCCGGCCGGGCGGTCGGCAGCACCACCCGCCACACGGTCCGCCACTGCGATGCCCCCAGCGCGAAGCTCGCCTCGCGCAACTCCCGGGGCACGACGCGGAGCACGACCTCGGACGCCCGGGCGATGATCGGCAGCATCATCACGCTGATCGCCAGTGCAGCCGCCAGGCCCGAGCGCGGCAGCCCGAGGTACAGGATCACCGTGACCAGGATGAAGAGTCCGGCCACGATCGAGGGCAGGGCCGTCATCGACTCGACGACCGTACGGACCACCCGTGAGCCGCGGCCGCCGACCTCGGTGAGGTAGATCGCGCAGCCGATCCCGAGCGGGACCGTGATGATGACCGCGATCGCGATCATGAACAGGGTGCCGGCGATGGCGTGGACCACCCCGCCTTTGGAGAGCGGGTCGAGTGGTCCGGCGTCGCTCAGGTCGCCGGTGAAGAAGTTCATATGGGCGAGCGCCTCATGACCACGCCAGAACGTGTAGCCCACCAGGAGCGCGAGGACGGTCATCACGATCACGGCAGCGGTGGCGATCAGCACGGTGGCGAGACGGTCGCGCACCTCGGTCGCCGGGTTCCCCAGGTATGACACGACGGTATAGAGCAGCAGGCTGAAGCCGTACGACATCACCAGCCAACCGATCCAGCCGTTGGTGGCGATCAGCCGCTCGTGCAGCAGCCAGCCCAGTGCGATGCCGGCC
Source organism: Nocardioidaceae bacterium (assembly GCA_035262905.1). GTDB lineage: Bacteria > Actinomycetota > Actinomycetes > Propionibacteriales > Nocardioidaceae > DATFRX01. The sequence goes on along the minus strand of DATFRX010000186.1, from coordinate 3,159 downwards.
GCGAACGAGCCGAAGAGCGACGCGGTCTCGTCGAGGGAGCGCCCGCCGACCTGCCGGGGAACGTCCGCCTCCACCTCGGCCGGGACTGGGGCCGGAGCCGGGGCGACGGTTGTCGTCGTTGCCGCCATGTCAGATCCCGCTCCCCTCGCCGCTGCGCGACCGGGAGACGAGCATCGATGCGACCACGTTCACCGCCAGCGTGATGAGGAAGAGGACGAGTCCCGCGGCCAGGAGTGCGGCGAGCTGGAACGACGTCGCGTCCCCGAACCGGGAGGCGATCAGGACCGAGGTTGTCGAACCGCCGAGCTCGAGGATCCGCGGCTTGATGTCGAACGCGATCGACAGCACCATCAGGGCCGCGATGGTCTCCCCCAGCGCCCGTCCCAGGCTCAGCATCGTCCCGCCGATGATGCCGCCGCGCCCGAACGGGAGGACGACGGCTCGGATCATGCCCCATTTGGTCGCTCCCAGGGCGAGGGCGGCCTCCTTCTCGCCGGGTGGGCACAGCGAGAACACCTCGCGCATCACCGAGCAAGCCATCGGCAGCACCATCAAGGCGACGACCAGGCCGGCGATGAAGATCGACGATGTGTAGGTGCCCTGCTGCCACATCGGGGCGTGCGGGTTCGTGTTGACCTTGAAGATCGGGATCCAGCCGAAGTGCAGGGCCAACCAGTGTGAGAAGTACAGGGCGTGTGGCATCAGGAACAACACGCCCCACAAGCCGTACACGACGCTCGGGATCGCGGCCATCAGGTCGACCAGCGAGATCAGCCCGCGCTTCATCCGTGGCGCGGCGTACTCGTTGATGAACAGCGCCAGCCCGAGCGCGAGCGGGAACGCCACGATGATGGCGACCGCCGCCAGCTCGAGGGTTCCGACCAGGACCGCCGCGATGCCGATCTCTCCGGTCTCGGGATTCCACTGCTTGGTCGTGAAGAACGACCAGCCGAGGGTCTGGAAGACCGGGATGGACTTGATGCCGAGGAAGAGCCCGATTCCGCCGGTAATGGCGAGTACGACGAAGCCGGCGACACGTGCGATCGAACGGAAGATCCGGTCCGACGCCAGGGTTCCCGGCCGCAGTTGGCGTGGCCTGTCGGTGTCGCTCGGAGCGGGCTCAGGGGTCGGGCCGTCTAAGGGCATGACTGACGTCTCGTCGTGCATCCGGCCGCCCTTGTCGGTGTCCTGGCAGCTGCGATGGTAAATCTCGGATGCGGCGCGACGACCGGATGCAGGGCGAACAGAACACGAACATTTGACGGTGCGGAATGCTGGCCGGAAGTCGACTGTGGGTACGGCCGCTAGGCCGCTGCATCGACCAGGTCTGCGGTGCCGAACCTGCCCCGATCAGGGCGTATTCATGCCGCGAGCGCGCGTAACGCCGACCCGCCTGAGCAGGCCCGCCAGTGCGGGCCGACGAACTCCGGGAACCGGACGCCGAGTTGCCTCGCCGGCACCGTTGCCCTCGTGACATCCGGCTGGGTAAACCCGAGACCGTCCGTCCGGAGCGGATAGGTGCGGCGGGTCACCCGGTACGAATGGTGATCGGCGGTCTCGGCGGCATGGGACAGGATGAGCCGTCCGTCACGGGTGCAGCCGGCGCCACGCGGGAAGGTCAGCCCGCCGCCGACGACGATGAACGATCCGTTCGGCTGGTCCGGAACATGCACTGCCTGCAGCCGGCCCCCGGTGAAGGTGAACAGCTGCGCGAGCTCGGCGTCGACCGCGGCGCCGGTGTCGACGACGATGTCCCTGACGACCCGGCCACCCAGCCGCGGGACACCGACGATCCGGGCATGGATGCCGCGGGTCGGTACCGCGTTCGGGATCAGGTGCGCGGCGTACACGCGACCTCCGGCCATCCGGACGGCGACGAACCCGCGGCACGGCTTCGCCGCTCCCGGATCGGAGGCGGCGGCCACGGTGTCCGGCTTGCCGTCCCCGCTGATGTCGACCTGCAGGTGTGAGCGGTTCAGCGCTCGGTCGACGACCGTCTGCTGGTGCGCGCACTGCTGGGGATCGGCGAGCTGCGCGGTTGGCTCGGACGCCGAACCGCAGCCGGCGGCCACCAGGACCGTCAACACCACCGGAATCAGAATGTGTCTACAACGCATCAGCCGCTCCCACCGTGACGTGGAACCGGCCCCTTCCGGCCCGACGCACGACCGCGTCCTCCATTGTTCCACGGCCGATCGGTGACACCAGCGCTCAGCGAAATCGATCCGAGCTACGGACAGCGCACCCGAGTCTCGGCTTGGCAGGTGTCGACGCCGGCGCCACCGTCGGCGAAGTCGGCCCCTTCATTGCCGATCAAGGTGTCGTTGCCGGCCCGGCCGAGCAGCCGGTCGTCGCCGGACAGACCGCGCAGCAGATTGGGGCCGGCGTTTCCGACGAGCGTGTCGTTGGCATTGCCGCCGATGAGGTCCTCGGCATTGAGGATGTTGTCGCGCTCACCGGCCCGGCCGTCATTGGCGACACCGTCGAGGCTGGCGTTGACCGCGGCAAAGTGGTCGACGTAGGTGACCGTGTCGGATCCGGGTCCGCCGTCGGTGATGTCGGTGCCCGGGCCGCCCGCGAGCAGGTCGTCCTGGCCACCTCCCCGAAGGGTGTCGTTGCCGCCGCCACCGGACAGCAGATTGTTGACGACGTTGCCCACCAGAAGGTCATTGCCGTCCCCGCCGGTGACACCCTCGATCGACAGCAGGTTGTCGCCCTCGCCGGCCTCACCGTCGTTGCCCTCGCCGTCGATCCGCGTCGTCACAGCGGCGGTCCGATCCGAGTACGTCACCGTGTCGGTTCCGCTCGCGCCATCGAGCAAGTCCGCGCCAAGGCCCCCGTCGAGCAGGTCGTTCCCGAACCCAGCGCTGATGATGTTCTCAGCTGAGGTGCCGGTCAGGACGTCAGCTTCTTCGCTGCCGATGATGTTCTCCACGTCGGAGTGCACGTTGTCGTTCTCGCCCGCTTGGCCGTCGAACGGGAGGTCGTCCAGACGTACGACGACGCCGGTGTCGAATCGATCGGCATACGAGACGGTGTCGATCCCGGAACCGCCGAACATCGCATCCGTACCGGTGTCCACATTGTCGAAGAACGTGACGAAGCTGTCGTCGCCTCCCAGGCCCAGGATGGTGTCGTCGCCCTGCCCGGCGTCGATGA
>DATFRX010000185.1:0-7385 GCA_035262905.1 Nocardioidaceae bacterium | reverse complement strand
TCGTCGACGATGTGGAGCAGCCGGATGCCGTCCTCCTCGACCGGGGCATCGGCGTAGCGAAAGATGATGGCGACGTCGATCTCGCCGTGTCGCAGCGCCTCGAGCCCTTCGACCGGATGGCGGTCGAGCAGACTCAGCTCGAGTCCCGGATGCGCCTCGGCCAACCTGGCGGCCGCCTCGGGCACGATCGTGCTCAGTGTCGACGCGTTGGCGGCCAGCCGTACCCGGCCGGTCTGCAGACCGACTTGGGCCGCCAACTCGTTGGTCGCCGCGTCGACCCGGCCAAGGATCTCGGCCGCCCGGCTGGCCAGCAACAGCCCTTCCGGGGTCAGTCGGATCCCACGACCGACCCGCTGCACGAGCTTGACGTCGGTGGCGGCTTCCAGGCGAGACAGGTGATGGCTGACCGACGGCTGGGAGTAGTGGAGTTCTCTTGCCGCTTCGGTCACCGAGCCGTGACGCGCCACGGCGGCCAGCACCTTGAGATGAACCATCGTGAGCATGGATCGAAAATATCAATGTGAGTCGTACGAGATTGGCATTAGACGTCATGACTCCGCTCGACCATGCTCGGTGGCAAGCACGCACCGCTGAAGGGGAGAGCGAATGAGCAAGGTGACGTCAGACATCTCGATCTCGATCGACGGCTACTCGGCCGGGACCAACCAGACCGAGCAACGGCCGTTCGGCGACGACGGCGGAGACGGCTGGGGCGACAAGTTGCACGGCTGGATGTTCGACGTGCCCGAAGCGGACCGAGAAGGTCGGGAGGCGAATGTCCAGGCTGCCGCCGCCGGAGTCGAGGAGTGGGCCGCGCCCAGCGCCTTCATCATGGGCCGCAACATGTTCGGTCCGGTGCGCGGCGAGTGGGATCGGCAGTGGAACGGCTGGTGGGGCGACGACCCGCCGTACAAGGTCCCGGTCTTCGTGCTCACCCACTACCCACGCGACCCGCAGCCGATGGACGGCGGCACGACGTTCTACTTCGTGACCGACGGGATCGAGTCGGCCTTGAAGCAGGCCCGCGAGGCCGCCGGCGACGGCGACGTGTCGATCCAGGGCGGCGCCACCACGATCAACCAGTACCTCGCCGCCGGGCAGATCGATCTGCTGCGCCTGCACATCGTGCCGATCACCCTCGGCGCCGGCACCCGCCTGTTCGACGGAGTACGGCCCCTGGAGCTCGAACAGCTCGAGTCGCGCATCGCTAGCACGGTCACCCACGTCACCTACCGCGTGCTGCACTGACCGGCTCAGTGTTGGCGATGTACCACTTGCCTTAGTCCTCGAGCGAGCACGGTCGCGACGACCAGTCCGGACGCGGCGCCGCCATAGAGGAGGATCGCCCCGGCCGGCCACATGCTTGCGTCAGGGGTTCTGTCGGTCGCGGCGTCGATCGAGAAGGCCAGAGTCAGCAGGGCAGTGATCACCGCGACGGACGCCAATGGCTGCGTGACGTCCGCAGATCGCCAGCTGACGATCGCGGTCATCGTGGCGAGGGTCAGCGCCAACCCGACGACCTGCCAGGCTTCGTACGGACCGCTGCCGTCGGGGTTTCGCTGCTGATCCCAACCAAGCCAGCCAAGGTAGGCCACGACGGTGAGCACTGCCATGACGACGACTGGGCTCCAGTCGGCGCGCCGCAGCGACCAGGCCAGCAGCATCACCGTCGCCAGGCCGATTTCGGCGCTGCCCCCGACGAAGATCGCCACCGGCCCGGCCCAGACGGCTTCGTGCCCACGCAAGTCGCTGGCGAAGTCGATCCAGATTGTCACTGTCAGCGTGCCCGATACGACGCCAGTCGCGATGGTCGCTCGGCCGAGGTCGGCGAGCCGGTAGGTCACGATCGCGACCAGCACCGACAGCGTGGCGATCAGGCCGAGCACCTGCTCGGCGCTGGTGTCGTCGCTCCATCCGAGCCAGGCCAGGTAACTGCCCACCGTCAGCACGATGGCGACGATCATCATCCAGAGGGTCTGTGTGTTCGTGGGTTGAGACGTTGTGGTCGGAGCAGTCATCGGCCAACCTCGCTTGGGCGCACTTGCTCCTGCATGGTCGACATCCCGCCTCAGACGGGATCAGCGTCTTCCTACTCAGAAATTCGATAGCGACCTGGGCTGCTCCATTGCGACGATGCGCCGGTGCCGCAACCACGCCTGCAATCCGATCGCCGACGCTCCGACCGTAGAAGCAGAGCGACTACCCCATGAAGCATTACCCCCTGCTCGATGTGCGGGTCAGCACGCCGACGCTGGAGTTGCGTGGCGCCACGGACGAGCTGCTGGATCAGCTCGCAGAGCTCGTACACGCGGGCAAGACTCACGCCGACCCCGCACCGTACGACGACCCGATGTCGTTCTACGAAACCGATCCTGAGCTGCGGGTCGCCAAGTGGCTCCGCGCGATCTGGCGGCGACGCGGCAACGTCGAGCCTGATGCCTGGCGCCTCGACTTCGTCGTCGTGGTCGACGGCCGGCCCGTCGGCGAGCAGGCGCTGATCGGCGTGAACTTCTCCACGCTCGGAACAGTTACCACCTTCTCATGGCTGTCTGCTGATGAGCGCGGCCGTGGGCTCGGGCACGAGATGCGGGCTGCGATTCTGCACCTTGCGTTTGGCGGCCTCGGCGTGAAGGAAGCAGCCAGCGACGCCTTCGTCGACAACCAGGGCTCCAACGCGATCTCGCGAGACCTCGGGTACGTCCCCAACGGGTTCGACTGGGCGACGCGGCAGGGCGAGCCGGCGCTGCTCAACCGGTGGCGACTCACCAGAGACAACTGGGAACGGCGACGTAGAAACGACATCCAGCTCCACAACATTCAGGCCTGTCACGCCCTCCTGCCGTTGTCCTGAAACACTGCCATTGACGCCGGATCAGGGGGTGACCCGGAGGCCGAACGCATCGACGAGGGACGGTGCGCCGGCTGCCTTCCGAAGCGGAGGCTGATGGACGACTTCGCTCAGGAACGCCGACAACGACAGGTGGGTCAGCGGCGCGTCCACGACGACGTGGTGCAGGCCGGGATCGACGACAGTGGTCAGCACCAGGTTGTCGGCGCTGTAGTCGTCTTCGTCCGCGCTGATCACGATCGCCAGGTGTCCCGAGCGCCAGTCGGGTCCGGCGAGCACTTTCTCCATCACGCCGTGCAGCCAGTCGTCGGCGGTGGCCAGCCCGCAGTCGTGGGCGTCGTTGCAGAGGTTGGGGATCACCAGCCCGACGTTGGGCAGCCGGCCCGACCGAACGGCTGGCAACAGGTGGACGCCTGGGACATCGAACCTGGTGCAGGCGGCTCGGTCGTCGACGAAGTACGTCCACGGATTGTGGCGGACGACGTACTGGTCACCGCCGTCGTTCAGGGCGCAGGCGTCGGGCATTCCCTCGGCGTAGGTGGCTGCGGTGTCTCCGGCCGCCAGCGCTTGGGAGAACACCGACGGCCCGTGGATTGGGTGCGCCGCCGGGCTGTTGTCGTCGGTGATCCCGAATGTGCTGCCACCGGCGATCGCGAGGTAGTTGCCGAGCGACGGGTGGGTGAGGGCGTGGTACGACGTGGTGTAGCCGTAGTGCTCGGCCAGCGAGAAGGTGTACGGCATCTGGGCGCGCATCTGGTCGAGTGAGTGGTTCTCGACGACGAACACCAACACCTTGCTGACCGTCGGCTGACCGGACCCGGGACGATGCGGCTGATGCGTCGGCCGGGCGGACGTCTCGGACCCCCGTGGCTCGGTCTGGGTCCCGGATTCCGATGGCGAGCAGCTGCCGAGGGCGGCCAGCAGGCCGGCGAATAACGCCACCATCGCCGCCCGTCGAGGCACGCCCCTCATGTCAGCGCACGTCCTCTCCGCCGGGCTTACGCGCGGCAGGAGGTGCTGCGGCCAAGGGGATCTCGATGACGAAAAGGCTGCCCGGTTCGCCGGCGGTCGGGGCAGCCACCCGGATGGTGCCGCCGTGCTGGTTGAGGACGTGACGGCAGATTGCCAGGCCGAGCCCGGTGCCGCCGTCGTCGCGTGCTCGAGCGTCGTCGAGTCGGACGAACCGGTCGAAGATCCGTTCACGATCGGCCGCGGGGATGCCGGCCCCGTCGTCGCGGACTGTCAGGACCGCTCGGCCGTCCTCGGCATCGAGGCGCAGGTCGATCCGGCTCGTCGTATGACGTTCGGCGTTGTCCAGGACGTTGCGCACTGACATGGCCAGGGAGTCTGGATGACCGCGTACGAGCACGCCGGGCTGGATCTCGGCGAACACGGGCACGCCGCGGGCGCGGGCGGCTTCTTCGCGGACGACTGCACTGAGGTCGAGCGGCTCGAAGGGTGCGTTCGGCGTAGCGCTTGGGCGCGCGAGCAGCAGAAGATCGGCGACCAGGCGCTCGAGTCGGCTGACTTCGACCAGTACCTCCTGCGAGGTGGTGGCTCCATTGCCTTCGGGGCCGGTGGCGAGCGCGACCTCGTGCAGCGTCCTGATGGTGGCGATCGGGCTCCTCAGCTCGTGGGAGGCGTCGGCGACGAACTGGCGCTGTGCGTTGGCGGCGGTTTGGAGCCGGGCGAGCATCTCGTTGAGCGTGACGGCGAGGCGCTCGATCTCGTCGCCGGTTTCGACGGGTGGCAGACGTGCGGTGCTGTCTGCCGCGGTGATCTCGGCGGCATCGGAGCGGAGTCGCTCCACCGGGCGCAGGGCCCTTCCCACGAGCAGATAACTCAGGCCGCCCACCAAGAGCACGAGGAGGGGCGCGCCGACGGCAAGGAGTCCCAGCGTCGAGGAGGTGGCACGGTCGACGCTTTCGAGGCTCTGGGCCGCCACGACGTGTCGCCCGTTGCCGGCAGGGGCTGAGACGACGATGTACTTATCGCTCTCGCCGGGGACGAGACCGGTCATCGTCCGGCGCGTACCGCTTGAGAGTTCCCCGGTCGAGAGGAGTGCCGATCGGCCATGCAGCGCCGGTGTCGCCGCCACCACCTGCCCGTTGGCGCCGATGACCTGGATGAGGTTCGCCTCGTTGCCGGTCGATCGGCTGAGTGCCGGGCCACCTGCTGCGCCGGCTCTCGAGAGGGACGTGGCGACGCCTTCGGCCTGCTCCTCGGCCACCAGCGCGACCCCGTTGGTCAGCTGGTGGCGTTGCACCAAGACTCCGGCGACCGAGAACAGCGCGACGGCCGGGGCCAGGGCGAGGCAGGCGGCCACGGCGGTCCGGAGCCGGACACTGGGGCGGCGTCGGGTCGGCGAGGTGGCCATAGTCTCAGCCGCCGTCTGCGGAGAGCCGGTAGCCCGACCCGCGTACGGTCTGGATCGCATGGCGGTCGAAGGGTGCGTCGACCTTCCGCCGGAGGTAGCCGATGTAGACCTCGACCAGGTTGTCCGCGCCGTCGTGGTGGATGTCCCACACGGCTTGGAGGATCTCGAGCTTGGAGACCACCACACCCTTGTGCCGGAGCAGGACGTGCAGCAGCCCGAACTCGCGCTGGGTCAGCTCGATGACCTCGCTGCCGCGCCCGACCGTCCGGTTGGCCGGGTCGAGGTGGAGATCCCCGGCGGTAAGGATCGGCGGCCGCTCCACTGCACCGCGCCGAATCAGCGAACGGACCCTGGCGACGAACACGGGGAACGAGAAGGGCTTGACCAGGTAGTCGTCGGCCCCGAGGTCGAAGGCGTCGACCTGGTCGAAATCGCCGTCTTTAGCGCTGAGCATCATGACCGGCGTCCATACGTTCGCGGCGCGCATCTGCTTGCAGATGTCGTAGCCGTTCATGCCCGGCAGCATGATGTCGAGGACGACGGCGTCGTACTTCCCGCCGATGGCGCTGGCCACGCCGGACCGGCCGTCGAACTCGAGGTCGGTGAGGAGACCCTCGGCGCCGAGCCCGCGCTGAATGGCACGCGCCAAAGGACGCTCGTCCTCGACCAGCAGGATCCGCACGGTCGACACCTCCTACCTCGTGCCTGGTGTTGGTCAACTGTGCGGCATCAACCTGGCAGCGCTCTCAGGTTCTCAGGGTGACCGTGCTCGGCTGAGTGCAGCCTGAACGGCTTGATCGCCGTCAGTCGTGGGATCGCAGGTCAGCCACGCCGACCCGTCGGCCGAGCCATCGCGCGGCCAGGGCGGCGGCCAGGATCGCGGCGGCAGCACTGGCAAGGACCATGGCGACGTAGCCCCAGGGGATGGCCAGTGCCGAGGGTGGGGGATCGAATACGCCCGACAGCACCTTGACGAGCATGCGCGACATGGCCACCGACAGCAGGGCGCCGGCGATGAGCCCGATCGCGGTGGCGACGGCGGCGCCGCTGCTGGCCATCAGCGTCAACTGTCGGCGTCCCGCGCCGAGTACGGACGCGACCGCGAGCGCGCGACGTCGTTCGGCGACGCCGAGGCCCATGACCAGCGCGGAGGAGGCGAGTACGAGGAGCACTGCGAGTACGAGCTCGACCCGGGTCAGTCCGTGCAGGTCGACCGAGGTCAGACTGGAACCGATCAGTCCCCGTGTCTGCGTGATGTCGGTGACCAGTGCGCCAGCACCGAGCAGGCTCCGTGCGGCCGCGGCGACGCTGGCCTCCTGGCCGGTGGCGGTGTCGACCAGGTAGGTGCCGGTGCTCGGGTCGCGGGTCTGCCGCGCGACGTACGCCGCGTTGGCGACCAGGAAGCTGTCCTTCGGCGCTGTGGGGAACTCGTTGGCCACACCGATGTAGGTGAACGGGATGGTGGTCAGTCGCTGGGAGCCGGCATCGCGTAGTCGCAGCCGGATGGTGTCGCCCTGGTGGAGATTGAAGTCGGTCACCGTCTCGGCGCTGACCAGCACGCCGGATGGTGTCGACTGCAGGCGTTGCATGAGCTGGCTCGCCGAACCGCCCTGGAAGTAGGCGTCCTGGAGTGTCGTTGCCTTCCCGATGGTGGTCGGGTTGATTCCGTACAGGTCCTGCAGGTCATTGCCGACGTAGGCGAAGCGATGCTGCATCTGCTCCACGGAGTTGACACCCGGGATGCCGGCGAGTGTGTTCGCGGTCCGCTGCGCTGCCACGCCCGCGTCTCCGGGTCGGTTCACCGTGACATCGGCGCCGTTGGTCAGCTGGGCATCCACCTCGGCCTGTTGCGCGTACGTCGCGTTGAAGGTCGCGGCGGACAGCGCGAACGCGACCGCCAGGGCGACCAAGGTGGCGGCTCGCGCCAGACCTCGAGCGTCGCGTCGGATGGTGGCCGCGACCGGCGGGGCGAGGCGTCCGTTGACCGATCTCAGGGCGCCGCGGAGCACGGTCGCTCCACGGCGCAGCGCAGCGGTCCCGGTGGCGACGACGAGGAGGGTGGCGCCGAGCCACAGCAGCGCCGGTGCGGCGAATGCCCAGTAGCTCACGGAGAGTTGGGGAACGCCCTCCGGGGCGAGTACGAGCGTGTACTTGTTGCGC
>DATFRX010000184.1:0-8866 GCA_035262905.1 Nocardioidaceae bacterium | reverse complement strand
CACGTCGTCGACACGTCCGAGCAACCAATAGAAGCCGTCGTCGTCGCGCTTGCACCCGTCGCCCGGGAAGTACATCCCGGGGAACCGACTCCAGTACGTGTCCTGGTAGCGCTCGGGATCGCCCCACACGCCGCGCAGCATCGACGGCCAGGGTCGGGTGAGCGTGAGGTAGCCGCCGCCGGGGATCCCGACCGGCGCACCGTCGTCGGGCGTGTCACCGCGCAGGATGACGAACGCGACGATGCCCTGGCCGGTGGTCGGGTCGGAGGCGCCCACGACGGCGGACTCGGCCACCTTGGGGTGCGAGACCAGCGCCGACTCGACCTCGGTGGTGGAGATGTTGTGGCCGGACACGAGCATCACGTCGTCCACGCGGCCGAGCAGCCAGAGGTCGCCGTCCTCGTCCTTCTTGGCGCCGTCGCCGGCGAAGTAGCGGCCCTCGAAGCGCGACCAGTAGGTGTCGATGAACCGCTCGTCGTCGCCCCAGATGGTGCGCAGCATGGACGGCCACGGCTCGGTCAGCACGAGGTAGCCGCCGGAGCCGTTGGGCACCGGCTTCGCGTTGTCGTCGACGACGTCGGCGGCCACGCCCGGCAGCGGGGTCATGGCCGAGCCCGGCTTGGTCGACGTCACGCCGGGGAGCGGGCTGATCATGATGGCGCCGGTCTCGGTCTGCCACCAGGTGTCGACGATCGGGCAGCGGTCGCCGCCGATCGCCCGGCGGTACCACATCCAGGCCTCGGGGTTGATCGGCTCGCCGACCGAGCCGAGCAGCCGCAGCGACGACATGTCGAACTGTGCCGGGATGTCCTCGCCGAGCTTCATGAACGTACGGATCGCCGTCGGCGCGGTGTAGAACAGCGTCACGCCGTACTTCTGGATCAGCTCCCACCAGCGGCCCTTGTGTGGCGTGTCCGGCGTCCCTTCGTACATGACGGAGGTGGCGCGGTTAGCCAGCGGTCCGTAGACGATGTACGAGTGCCCGGTGACCCAGCCGATGTCGGCCGAGCACCAGTAGATGTCCCGGTCCGGCTTGAGGTCGAACACCATGCGGTGGGTCGCCGCGACGCCGGTCAGGTAGCCGCCCGACGTGTGCAGGATGCCCTTGGGCTTGGCAGTCGTGCCGGAGGTGTAGAGCAGGTAGAGCGGGTGCTCGGCGTCGTGCGGCTCGGCGGTGTGCTCCGCGCTCTGCCGGTCGACGAGCTCGTGCCACCACACGTCGTGTGCGTTCCACTCGACGTCCTGGCCGGTGCGGCGTACGACGAGCACGCTGTCGATCGTGGAGCTGCGCGCGACCGCCTCGTCGACGACCGGCTTCAGCGCGTGCGGGGCGCCGCGACGGTAGCCGCCGTCGGACGTGATGACCAGCTTGGCCTCTGAGTCGTGGATCCGGCCGCTGAGCGCCTCGGCCGAGAAGCCGCCGAACACGACCGTGTGCGGTGCGCCGAGCCGGGCGCAGGCGAGCATCGCGATCGGCAGCTCCGGGATCATCGGCATGTAGATCGCGACCCGGTCGCCCTTGGCGATGCCGAGCTCGATCAACGCGTTGGTCGCCTTGCAGACCTCGGCCTGCAGATCCGCGTACGTCAGGGTCCGGGTGTCGCCGGGCTCGCCCTCCCAGTAGTACGCGACCTGGTCGCCGTGGCCGGCTTCGACATGGCGGTCGACGCAGTTGTACGCCACGTTGAGCTCGCCGCCGACGAACCACTTCGCGAACGGCGGGTTGCTCCAGTCGAGGACCTGGTCCCACTTGGTGGCCCAGGACAGCCGGTTGGCCTCGGCGGCCCAGAAGCCGAGTCGGTCGGCCCGCGCCTTGTCGTAGACATCGGCGGTGACGTTGGCCTCGTCCGCGAACCCTTGCGGCGGCTCGAAGCGACGCTCCTCATGCAGGAGGTTCGACAAGGTGTCACTGGTCGGCTCGGTCACGTGTCCTCCTCGCTCGCGCTCGTCGGCCCTGTGCCCAACCTATCGCTGTCCCATCCGCACCGGGCCCCAACGTCGATCCGCCACTCAGACAGCAACGATCCGTCACCCAGACAGCAACGATCCGTCACTCAGACAGCGACGATCGGCAACCAGCGGTCGGTCGGCGGTCGGCCCTACAGTGGCCGGATGACGATGAAGGCGCGAATGGTTACGGTCGACTGCGCGGATCCGGACGAGCTGGCGTCATGGTGGGCGACCGCCATCGGCGGCACCGTGCATGCGGTCTATCCCGGCTGGTTCGTGATCGTCGGCGCCCAGCCGATCAGCATGGGATTCCAGAAGGTTCCCGAGGCCAAGATGGGCAAGAACCGGCTCCACGTCGATTTCTCGGTCGACGATCGGGAGGACGCGGTCGCGCGCCTCGTGGAGTCCGGTGCCACCGTCGTCGACACCCACGAGGTGCCGAGCGGTTTCACCTGGACGGTGCTCCGCGATCCGGTCGGCAACGAGTTCTGCGTCGCGACCGAGCCGGAGGGCTGACGGACGGCGTCAGTGCGGCCGGCGCCGCCGGTCGGTCGGAGGCATTCGGTGCGGCTCGATCTGGGCGTCCGGTCCCGGGAAGACCAGCCGCTCGTGGCCGTCGTCGAAGCGCACGACGTACGGCGGCTCGCCCTCGGCCCCGCGTACCTCGATGATCTCGCCTGCCTTGTCCTGCTCGCCCACGATCCGTCCGTGGATCCGCAGGCGTTCGCCGATGTGTGCTCGCATGATCCACCACCTCTTCTATCGAGGTTAAGCAGCCCGGCGGGCGATTGACAGGGGTGAGCAGGGTGGATTAGCTGTTGGCCGGCGGCAGCCCGTCGAGGAAGCGGCCGAGCACGGCGTTGAACTCCTCGCTTCGTTCGAGATTCGGCATATGTCCGGCTCCCTGGATGATCGCCAGGGTCGCCTCGGGGATCCGGTCCTCCATGTCGCGGGCCACGTCGACCGGGGTGAACGTGTCCTGGTCGCCCACGACGACGAGCGCCGGAATCGGCAAGGCGGACAGCAGGTCGAGGTAATCGGGCCGCTCGGCACGGCTCCGCAAGGCGGCGGCCGCGCCGACCGGAGACGTGGATCCCATCATGGTCGATACGTGCTTGGCGACGGCCGGCATCGCGTCGATGTTGGCCGGCGCCACCATCTTGGGCAGCACCTCCTCGGCGTACTCCTCGATCCCGTCGCGGAGCAGCCGCTCCGAGAGGGCATAGCGGCCCGCCTTGCCCTGCTCGGTCTCGGCGGCGGCCGAGGTATCGGCGAGCACCAATCCGCGGACCCGACCTGGGTAGCGGCGCTGGAACTCCATCACGATCTGGCCGCCCATCGACAGGCCGCACAGGACTACCCGCTCGATCGCCAGGTGGTCGAGCAGCGCCGCGATGTCGTCGGCGAAGGCACTCCACGGCATCGTGTCCGGCAGCACCGTGCTCTGGCCGAATCCGCGCAGATCGGCGGCGACGATCCGATGCCGATCGGCGAACGCGTCGATCTGCGGCTGCCACATCGACCGGTCGAACGGGTGGCCGTGGACGAAAACCACCGGATCGCCGCGTCCGAGGTCGTCGTAGCCGATCGTGACGTCGCCGAGTGTCACCACTGCCATGGTCGCCCTCCTGCTGAGTCGGTTGCGGGTCAGCTCGATGCTATGCAGGACGGGTGACACAGCGAACCGGCCTGTCAGGTGCGCTCGGGGTGCCGGGACTCCCGACCGGTGGGCAAGTGGGAGCTTCCACTGGATGACGCGAGAGGGTGGGGTCATGAGCGATCAGACGTATGCCGTCCGCTATGGCTATGTCCCCGACATGGACTCCCGGCGCGAGCCACACCGCGCCGATCACCTGGCCTTCCTGCGATCCCATGGCGAGCGGGGCGACCTGGTGCTCGCGGGCGCGCTGACCGATCCGGTCGACGGCGCCTGGCTGGTGGTGCGTGCCGGGTCGGAGCAGGCGGCGTACGCGCTGGTGTCGCAGGATCCCTACGTGCAGGCCGGTCTGGTCCGCTCGATAACGGTCCGGTCGATCGTCCTGGTCGTGCCGGGCTGAGTCCGCGAGACGTCACCAGCTGGCGTGCAGCGGGCGGCCCTCGTCGTAGCCGGCCCGGCTCTGGATGCCGACGACGGCCCGCTCGTGGAACTCGGCGAGGTTGCGGGCGCCGGCGTAGGTCGCGCTGCTGCGCAGGCCCGAGATGATCGCGTCGATCAGGTCCTCGACGCTCGGCCGCTCGGGGTCGAGGTACATGCGGGCGTGCGAGATGCCCTCCTCGAACAGCGCCATCCGGGCTCGCTCGAAGCCGGACGCGTCGCGGGTCCGGTTGGCGACGGCGCGGGCCGAGGCCATCCCGTAGGACTCCTTGTACGCGCGGCCGTCGGAGTCGCGAAGCAGGTCGCCCGGGCTCTCGTACGTCCCGGCGAACCACGAGCCGATCATGACGTTGGACGCGCCGGCCGCGATTGCGAGCGCGACGTCACGCGGATGGCGTACTCCGCCGTCGGCCCACACATGGCGACCGGTCTCGGCCGCGGCCGCCGAGCACTCCAGGACCGCGGAGAACTGGGGCCGTCCGACGCCGGTCATCATGCGGGTCGTGCACATCGCGCCCGGGCCGACGCCGACCTTGACGATGTCGGCACCCGCCTCGATCAGGTCGTGGGTCCCACGGGCTGACACCACATTGCCGGCGACGATCGGCACCCTGCTGTCGGGTCCGGCAGCCGCGTCGCGGGCCTCCACGACGGCCGGCAGCGCCTCCAGCATCTTGTCCTGGTGACCGTGCGCGGTGTCGACGACCAGCAGGTCGATGCCCTGGCCGAGCAGCGCCTTGGCCTTGCCGGGAACGTCGCCGTTGATGCCGATCGCGGCGCCGACCAGCAGTCGGCCGTCGGCGTCCAGGGCGGGTCGGTAGACCGTCGAGCGGAGCGCACCGGTACGCGTGACGACGCCGACCAGCCGTCCCGCATCCACGACCGGCGCCATGTCGACGTGGCCGTCGGTCAACGCGTCGAACATCTCCTGCGGCGACCGGTCCGGCGACACGGTCAGTACGTCGGTCGTCATCACCTCGTGCACCTGGGCGAACCGATCGACGTCGGCGCCGTCGGCCTCGGTCATCACACCCAGCTGCCGCCCGTCATCGACGACCACGACGGCGCCGTGCGAACGCTTCGGGATCAGCGCCAGTGCCTCGCCGACGGTGGTGTCCGGAGTCACGGTGATCGGCGTCTCGTAGACCGGATGAGCCGCCTTGATCCGCCGTACCGCACGATCCACGACGTCGATCGGGATGTCCTGCGGGATGATCGCGATGCCGCCGCGGCGGGCGAGCGTCTCGGCCATCCGGCGGCCCGACACCGCAGTCATATTCGCGACGGCGATCGGCATCGTGGTGCCGACCGCGTCGGGCGTCGTCAGGTCGACGTCGAACCGCGAAGCCACTCCGGACCGGGCCGGGACCATGAAGACGTCGTCATAGGTCAGCTCGGTCGAAGGGACCATGTCGTGTAGGAACCGCACGTTGCGTCAGCGTACCTGGCGAGCAGGCGGCGTTGCCGAGATTGTGGAGGACAAAACGGACCGACCGGACGGCGACTCTGGCCGGGCCGGGGGCAGATGCGATAGGCAACAGCCATGACGACTCGACGCCCCTTCCTCGTGCTGGCTCTGGCCGCGCTCGCCGCCTCGGCGGCCACCGTGGCGGCCAACGGCCAGCCCGCCGCCGACTCCCCGCATTCGGCGGCCCGCCCGCAGCATCTCGATCCGCACTGGATCCCGGTCAACACCGGCTCCGACCAGCAATACCGCGGTCTGGACGCGGTCAACAAGCGCGTCGCGTGGGTCGGTGGCAGCGACGGCGAAGTGCTGCGTACGACCGATGGCGGTCGGACCTGGGAGGACGTGTCGCCGGACAACACGACCGGGCTGCTGTTCCGCGACGTCGAGGCTCGTGACGCCCGGCACGCCAGCGTCCTGGCCATCGGGGAGGGCGACGCGTCCCGGATCTACACCACCGACAACGGCGGCCGGACCTGGGATCTCGCGTTCGTCAACGACGACCCGGCCGCGTTCTACGACTGCATGGACTTCTATCCCGGCGGCAACCGCGGCCTGGCGATGAGCGACCCGGTCGACGGCAAGTTCCGGATCCTCGCGACCTACGACGGCGGCCACAGCTGGGAGGTGCTGCCCAGCGACGGCATGCCCGACGCGGTCCCGGGTGAGTTCGGCTTCGCCGCCTCTGGCACCTGCCTCGTCATCCAGGCCAACAACGCGTGGATCGCGTCGGGTGGCGCCGCTGCCCGCGTCTTCCACTCCACCGACGGCGGACTCAACTGGACCGTGACCGACTCGACCATCCCGGCCAGCGACGCCGGTGGTGTGTTCTCCCTGGCCTTCCGCAATCCGCGTACCGGCCTTGCGGTCGGCGGCGACTTCCTCGCACCGGACAACGGCGTCGACGCCTCGAGCCGGTCCCGCGACGGCGGTGCATCGTGGACCGGTGGCGGCGACCTGTCCGGCTACCGCTCCGGCGTCGATTGGTTCAGCCGCTGGCAGACCGTGGCGATCGCCGTCGGTCCGACCGGATCCGACATCACCTATGACGGTGGCCGGAGTTGGACCGCCTTCGACACCACGCCGTACGACGCGGTCGTCTGCACCAGCGACTCCGCGTGCTGGGCTTCCGGTCCGGACGGAGCGGTGGCGCGGCTGGCCTGGTGAGTCGGGTCAACCGGGTCAGCCTCGGGCGCGTACGAACGCGACGACGTTCACCAAGATGATGGCGAGCCACATGAACGCGGCCGCCGGCGGGCCGTCGGTGTGCCACAGGATCGCCGTCGTCGGGATGCCGATGACCAGGGAGGCGAGGCCGGTCAGGGCCCGGACCTGATTGCGTTCCCGGACGTCCTGCTCGGCCACCTGCCGCTCGGCTTCGAGCTCCCGCAGCCGGGCGGCGACGATGGTGGCCACGCGCTCGGAGAAGGCTGCCATGAGCTTCTCGTCGACCACGCCCTCGGCCCGGCCTTCGGCACGCATCACCGACTGCACTTCCGAGCGCAGTTCCTGCATCGTTCTCGAGGTGCTGTCCACGGGTGGTTGGTACCCAGCACGGCGGGGTTTAGACGGGAGTCTTCCAATCGTGGCTGTCATGGCGACCACACGTGCAAGACGATCGTCAGCGGAAGTCGAACAGCAGGTTGCCGCCGCCGGGAGGCTCGGCAGAGCCGGCCGGCTCGCCCAGTCGATCGGACCGGAAGCAGCGGGTGAGGTAGGGCATCCGCATGCCGTCGGCGCCGCGACCGTACTCGTCGTAGAGCGCGCCGACCCGGGCCAGCAGTGGATCCCGGTCGGCCGGCTCCATCACCGCGACGTACGACCGGGACGACACGTCGCCGAGCAGCCGCTCCTTGTCGACGATCTGCCAGAACCGGAACGTCTTCTCCTCGACCGGGCCGAACGGGCCCAGCTCGGCTGGCTTGAAGGCGTCGTCGCGTACGTCGTAGTCGTCACGCAGCTCGCCGAGTAGCGCGGTGAGTCGGCGTACCCAGGGCACGGAGGAGTCGCGCTCGTTCCACACCATCGCGAGGGTGCCGCGCGGCCGCAGCACCCGGGCGATCTCGGGAATCGCCTGCTCGTGGTCGAACCAGTGGAACGCCTGCGCCACGACCACCACGTCGAACGACATGTCGCGAAACGGCAAGCCCTCAGCGACCGCCTGGACGGGCACGGCGCCGTCGATGTTGCGGGCCAGGTGCTTCAGCATCGGCCCGAGCGGGTCGGTGGCGCAGACGTCATGGCCGCGTTTGCGCAGGGATCGGGTGAGCTTGCCGGTGCCCGCGCCGAGCTCGAGGATGCGACGTTGCGGTGTGCCGATCAGCCAATCGATCGCGTCGTCCGGGTATTCGGGTCGCGTGCGGTCGTAGATGTCGGCCACCGAGCCATAGCTGCGCCCGAACCTCCGGCGCTGGCTGTCGTCCATTGCCAGCAGGCTACCAACGCCGTTGTCCGAAAGACTCGCATTCGGGGTCGTCAGCGCAGCTTGGACCGCAAGTCTCGCGGATTCGGTCGACGCCGTACGCTGCCCGCGTGTCCGCCGATCCGTTCGCCGCTGTCGCCGCGTTGGAGGGTGTGCCGTCGGCGGTACGCGCGGCTCGCGACGCCGTCGACGCGGTGCTTCGCGACCGCGGACATCGCCCGGTGGGTCCGGAGGTGACGTCGGAGTCGTTGCTGCGCGGGGCGATCGCGTCGGCGGAGCTCGAGGGGAGTAGGTCGAGCGCGGCTGATGTACGGGCAGGGGAGGGCGATCCGATCGCGCGCGGAGCCGTACGCCTGTCGACCGAGCTGCTCGGCATCCTGCCGGCCTGGCAGTCGGCGCCGTCGCAGGCGCTGGCGCGGATGCATGCGATCGTCGCGGCCGGCGCGGTCGACGATGCGGAGCTCGGGCGTCCGGTTGACAGCGCGGGCGCCGATCGGCTCGCGACACTCGCGCGTTCGCTGACGCTGCCGACTGAGGCACCGGGCATGGTGGTCGCGGCGGTGGTGCATGGCGAGGTCGTCGCGGCGGATGCGTTCGCGTCGCACAACGGTCTCGTGGCGAGGGCTGCCGAGCGACTCACCCTCGTGGGCCGTGGCGTCGACCCGGCGTCGGTCACGATCCCGGAGGCGGGGCATCTGGCGAGCGGTGCGGCCTACCGATCGGCCCTGCAGGGCTACCGAGACGGTGGTCGCAACGGCTTGCACAGTTGGCTGTTGGAGGCGATCCGGTCGTACGCCGCCGGTGCGGAAGCGGCCGCCGATCTGGTGCGGTAAGAGCCGTACCCGAGACGCCGAATTCTCAAGCAGGCTTGAAACCTGCCGTACACATGCGAACGACGTCACCACGGGAGTGACGCCGTCCGCTTGCACAACGT
>DATFRX010000183.1:0-2870 GCA_035262905.1 Nocardioidaceae bacterium | reverse complement strand
GGCGAGCAGCTCTGACGGCGTGAAGGCCAGGAGCATCGGCGCGAACAGAATGTCGTCCAGCGTGAACGACTCGACCGAGCCGCGCAGGCTGATCAGTCGGCTTGGAACCGTGTGCGACAGGATCTGGAGCGCGACCAGCCCCCAGAAGACTGCGGCCGGTACGTCGACCGGCGCCGTGTCGATCGCGAAGACCGCCAGGCAGGCGCTACCGAGCCCGATCGTCAGAACGAGCAGGCTTGCGAGATAGATGCGCCTCTGGCCCGGCTGCGAGATCGAAGGTCCTCCAATCTATGACCTTCTGATCATGCCGCAGCGAGGGCCTCGATGCGAAGCTCAACTGGGTCCGCGGAAGGAATTGAGTGCAGATCCCAGTGCGTCCCACCGGCGTGATCCCAGTGGGTTCCGTTGTAGCGGTCCCAGTGGGTGCCTCCGGCCTTGTCCCAGTGGGTGCCTCCGGCGTGGTCCCAATGGGTGCCTCCGGCCTTGTCCCAGTGGGTGCCTCCGGCCTTGTCCCAATGGGTTCCGCCGGCCTTGTCCCAGTGGGTGCCTCCGGCGTGGTCCCAGTGCGTTCCACCGGCGTGGTCCCAGTGCGTTCCACCGGCGTGGTCCCAGTGGGTTCCGTTGTAGCGATCCCAGTGCGTGCCCCCGGCCTGGTCCCAGTGAGTGCCGTCGTGACGGTCCCAGTGGGTGCCTCCGGCGTGGTCCCAGTGAGTGCCGTCGGCGCTCGAGCTGGTCCACTCGAAGGTGAAGACGTCGGCCGCGGTGTCGATCTGCAGGGGTGTGTCAAGGGTGGCGAGGCGAGTCATCTGAGTGCCCTCTGCTGATGTTGGCGTGCCACGGTGCGGTAGGCGTGCCACGCAGTGGGTGGCTGTAACTTCGTACTCACGCGGCCCGAGTATGCCGCGCTCGTTTTGAAGTCTTGCACCGTTGGTTAGGACGTCGCCACTACGCGCAACGTTACGGGCGGCGGGCACGATTTGCCGGTACTGCTCGCTGCGATCCCATCACAGAGGGTGACAGATTTGGGGATCACGCGGACTCCCGGGCCGTCCGGCCAAGGCTTCGCGGGTCGGTTCCACGACCTCACCTGACTTCAAGAGGCGCCGGCGGGCCTCCGCGATACGCGGCAACGTCGTCGCAATGCACCGTTGCACGGTTTGTCCAGCTATCTGACCCGTTCCGGCCGTTCTGCGTGGTACAAGGGAGTCGTAGCCGAGGAGGCGCGATGTCGGAGAATCTGGTGGTCCAGGCGCCGATGACCTCCCGCCAGCGCAGGCTCGTCGGCTGCTACCTGGTCGTCTTCGGCGTACTCCTGGTCGCCGTCGCGCCGTGGATCTGGTCGCTGGCCTGGTCGGCGAACGAGTCCGGCGAGGTCACCAGCCACTTCCTCGGCCTGGAGTTCACCGTCTCGGCGGCGTCCACGCTGGTCGCGATGGTGGCCCTGATGGCGCTGATCGGCAGTGTGACCGTGATGACGCTGACCTTCGCGGCGCGAGCCGGCCACGACACGCTGGAGCAGGCGTACCTGTGGTGGTACGTCACGCGCCCGGTGTCGGCGGCCGGCCTCGGAATCCTGTTCTACATGCTCGTCGTCGCGGGTTTCTTCAACGTCAGCTCGATCGAGGGTGGCTCGTCGGCCGCGCTCGTCGTGGCGGCCGCCCTCGGTGGCCTGGCCGGGCTGTTCACGGACCAGGTGATCGAGAAGGTGCGCAAGGCCCTCGGCCTGAGCGCGTTCGACACCGGGACCACGAAGCAGTCCAACGTCGACCAGCCGCCGAACGACGACGCCGGCCTCACCATCCTCGACGACGCCCGCTAGCCCGACCGATCCGTCGCTCAGGCTCGTACTCGCTCCGCGATCGACCCGACGAGCTCGTCCAGCGGGCTGTCGTAGTCGACCACGAAGCCGTCCTCGTCCGGCGCGAGCGGTTCGAGCGTGGCCAGCTGGGATGCGACCAGCTCGGCCGGCATGAAGTGATGGGCCCGGCCCGCGACCCGGCGTCGGGCGACCTCGGGATCCCCGTCGAGATCGACGAACCGCACGTCCGGCGCACCGGAGCGGAGGATGTCCCGATAGCGCCGTCGCAGCGCAGAGCAGCTCACGACGCCACCAGCGTGATCATGCGCGGCGAGCCAGCCGGCGATCGCATGCAGCCACGGGTCGCGATCGGCGTCGGTCAGCGGATGGCCGGCCGACATCTTCGCCACGTTGGCGGCGCTGTGGAAGTCGTCCGCCTCGGCGTACGGCACCCCGAGCCGAAGCGCCAGCGCGGCTCCGACGGTCGACTTGCCGGAGCCGGAGATCCCCATCACGACGATCGGACGCACGGCATCAGGCTAAGTGGAGCGGCTCCCTATGCTCAGCAGCATGTCCAGTCGCGATGCCGGATCTGTGCCGTCGGAACCGTTCCTCGCGGCGCTGGGGGTGTCGCCCGATGACGAGGCGGTCTACCGCGCTCTGCTCCGGTCCGGTCCGACCGAGCTGCCCACGTTGGCCGGCAAGGCCCGGATGTCGGTGAGCGCCTTGCGGCGCGCGATACCCCGGCTCGAGGAGCTGGGTCTGGTCAGCCGCCTGACCGGACCGCGGCTTCGCCTCGTGGCGACCTCGCCCCATGTCGCGGTCGATGCGTTGGCGGGTCGGCGGCAGGAGGAGATCGCTAGGGCCCGGGCGGCAGCCGACGTGCTCGCCGGGGAGATGAAACAGGGCGCTGCGACCGCACCCGAAGAGCTCCTGGAGGTCGTCACTGGTCGGGAGGCGGTCGGCCACAGCTTCCTGCAGCTGAACCTGTCGGCGCGGGAGGAGGTCATGGCGCTCGTACAGCCGCCGTTCGCCACCGACCTCACCAAGGCGCCGGTGACGCAGGATCAGG
>DATFRX010000182.1:0-15151 GCA_035262905.1 Nocardioidaceae bacterium | reverse complement strand
GCGAAGTTGATCAGGAAGAGCTTCCCGTAGAACTTGGTGAGCCGCAGCCATCGCTCGTTGCCGGTGCGCACCCAGGCGGTCTGCATGATCGCGACCAGGAACGACATCCCGATCGTGATCGGCACGAACAGAAAGTGGTAGACGGTTGTGATCCCGAACTGCCATCGGGCCAGATCTAGCGCGTCCACGATCGAATACTACAGTGCGTAGTAGATGATCGGACAGCATGAAACACCGCTGTCGCTCGTGGGGTGCGTCACCTGGGGGAATGACGCCGCCTGCGGCATCGTTGGCCTGGATGTACTCAAAATGCTGAAAAGGAGATCACGGTGGCGACGGTCGAGCTGACCAAGGACAACTTCGACGAGGTCATGAGCGGGGACGGGCTGGTGTTCGTCGACTTCTGGGCGGCCTGGTGCGGTCCGTGCCGGATGTTCGCCCCGATCTTCGAGGGCGCCTCTGAGAGGTACGAGGACATCACCTTCGCCAAGGTCGACACCGAGGCGCAGCCGGAGCTCGCCGGCTCGTTCAGCATCTCCTCGATCCCCACGCTGATGATCGTCCGCGACAAGGTCGTGCTCTTCATGCAGCCCGGCGCGCTGCCGGAGCCCGCGCTCGAGGAGCTCATCACCAAGGCGCAGGAGATCGACATGGACGAGGTCCACCGGCAGATCGCCGAGTCGGCCGCGTCGTCCGGCCAGAGTTCCTGACCGCATCTAGCCTCCTACCGGCTGTACGGCCGGCGTCGGGACCGGCAGGTCCTCGTGGGCGAAGCCCCGTACCACGGCGACCGGGCACGGCGCCTGCTGCAGTGCGTTGCGGCTGACCGACCCGAGCAGCACCGCCGTCGCGGCAGTACACCCACGGGCGCCGACCACCAGCAGATCCGCTTCGGCCGACAGGTCGGTGAGCACCCGGGCCGGCCGGCCGTTCTCGTAGCGAGCATGGACGCCCACCTCGGGCCAGCGCTGCCGCAGCGAGCCGATCTTGTCGACGACGTCCGGGGTCTCGTAACCGTTGGCCGTCGGATCCCACACCGCGTGGACCACGGTGAGGGGGAGCCGGCGAGCTGAGGCGGCGGCGAAGGCGAATCCGGTCGCCGCCATCGACGCCTCCGAGCCGTCGATCCCCACGACGACGCCGTGCTGGTCCGGACCGTGGGGGTCTCGGGCCGCGCGTACCACGACGACCGGGCAGGTCGCCCGTTGTGCGACGTCGGCCGCGACCGACCCCATCAAGCCAGCGCCGATCCCTCGCCTGCCGTGCGACCCGACGACGATCAGATCCGACTCGGTCGCCGCCCGGGTCAGCACCGCCCATGGCGTCCCGACGATCCAGTTCGCGGTGAGGTCGATCTGCGGCCAGGTGCGGCCGAGGTCGGCGACGGCGTCGTCGACGATCCGGCCGGCCTCGTCGAGTCCCACCATCGTGTCGGCCACGGGGCTCGATTCGAGCGGCCGATCCGGGAACGCGACGGCGTGCAGGATCCGCAGGGGCTGATCGCGCCGGGCAGCCTCGCCGGCCGCCCAGTGCAGGGCGTGGCGTCCGTCCTCGGACCCGTCGATGCCGACGATCACCATCGGCCTCGACGGCAGGCTGCTCGTCACATAACAAGCCGATCACGACTGACTTGTGGTCAGTACGGACTTTCGGCACCCCGCCCTAGGTCCCTGGTCATAGCAGATGTCGGACCTGACCGACCTGACCGACCTGTACGAGGACGGTCACTATTCCTCCACGACCTCGTAGCCGCTGACCTCGTCGGTCTTGATCCGAAGCACATAGGTCACGGGCTGGTCGGACATGGGCTTGATCAGGTCCTCGAATCGTTCGAGTTCCGCCGGATCCTCCACCACGCTGGCCACCCCGGCGATGCTGGTGCTCCATCCGGTGCGCGTCTCGAGGTCGATCACGTCGGCCTCGTAGGCGACCACGGCTCCGTTGGTGGCGTACGTCGTCGCCTCCAACTGCGTACGGACCACCACATCGTCGTCGTCCAGGACGTGAACCACTGGCCGGATCGTCGGCAGTCCGCCGATGGTGAAGACGATCCGCCCGATCGGCACGCTCGCGAGCCGTCGAAGCGCTTCTTCGCGCGGGAGCTCGTTGAGCTGACGCTTCTGAGACATGCAGTACCACCGCCCTCCTGTCGGTCAGGGGTGCGTCGGAACCTGGGTCGACTTGACATGCCTATGCCGCTGGCGTCACACCTATGAGACTTGGGCACTCGGCTGGTGTCATAGGGTCGAAAGGCCCCTACCCCTGACGTATCCGTCAATCTGCCCCGTCAAGCCCCCATTTCGGACGCTAGCCCACCGGGTTGACTGTTGACCGTCTTGCGGACGGTGTCTCATGACCGGAGCCACGAGCGGCTCGCCTTCCCGGTGGGCCAGCGGTTCCGAAGGGATCGACTCATTCCCTCCGGTCATCCCGCGGCCTTTCGGCCACGGGGCCCGCATCACCAAGCTTGCCAACTCGCAACGCCCCCGCAGCAGGGTCGAAGGACCCAATCGGATGGTCGGATGACCCGCCAGACCCGACCGTTTCGCACCTGTACCGGTGGAAAGGCCCTGGTCCGGAGGGCGGCGATCCGATCGAGGACCGAAATCAGCCGCCGGCAATCTCAGCTGTGTGGTTCGGGCCGGGATGGGCACCACTAGCCCAGAACACTCGCGACCGGAGGGCATGATGACCGACGCCAACGTCGACGTCGGAGTGTCGCCGGGAACGTGCCTCGACGGCCGTTACCGGCTACACCGAAGGCATCAGCGTACGGAGGAGTTCGCGGTTTGGAAGGCGTCCGACGATCTGCTGCAGCGGACCGTCGCGGTGACCGTCTTCGACGCGGCACCGAGTCCGCCGGCTGATGCGTTCGAGGCGGTACGGGCGGCCAGCTGCGTCACGCATGCCGGGGTGGCCCAGGTCTTCGATGCCAATCAGGACGCCGATCCGCCGTACGTCGTCCGGGAGTGGATCCCGGGTCGCGATCTGGCGGCCATGGTCGGCGACGGGCCACTCGAGCCGCAGCAGGCCGCCCGCGACTTCCGTCAGGTCAGCGAAACGCTCGCGACCGCGCACGCCGCCGGCGTCCCGCATCTGCGCCTGACCCCGCAGTCCCTGGTGTGGAGCAGCGTCGGTGGCGTCAGGATCGTCGGGCTCGGCGTCGATGCTGCGGCGGCTCATGCCGAGGTCAACGACCCCGAGCTGGCCGACACCCGGGCGCTGAGCCGCCTGCTGTGCGTGGCGCTGACCGGCCGCTACTCCAACGGCGACCTGGTGATCCGACCGTCCTGGTCGACGGCGACCAGGGTCTGGTGGGCCTGCAACGTCGGAATCGGCCGCGACCTGCTCGGGCTCGCCCGGCGGGCCCTGACCGGCAGCGCGCATCGGTCGGACGCGATCCGGACGCCGAGTCAGTTCGCCCGGGAGCTGCGTCGCCTCGCACCGGGATCGGGTCGCCGGGGCGGCAGCATCGTCGCCGCCTAGCGCACGCCTCCGGGCCGGAGCAGGTGCTGGCCGGGCGACGGAGGAGGTGATCCAGTACCCAACCGAAGGGGCCTTCGCCACCCGGCCAGCGGGTTGGCGCCTCTGCTCCGAAGGCGCCCGACCAATGCCGCGTGGTGTCTGCCGGGCGGCATGGTCGTCCCTTCGACAATCAGCGGTCGGCGCGAATGCGCACAGGGACGTTCGACCCGAAAGGCCGTGACCTCCTACCCGGCCGCGACCGCGGTCGCCCCGGCCGAGTCGGCTCAGGCGGTGCGCTTGAGCGAGACGGTGGTCGGCTTCTTGGTGGCTGCCGCCGGCTGCTCGGTGGTGAGGCCGACCGCGGCGCCGGCGATCCGCTGCGCGAGCGGGCTCGGCCGCTCCGACTTGGCCTCGGCGATCTCGATCAGGATCTTGGCGGCCAGCACCTCGCTCGGCTGCACCACACGCTCGGGCGGCACGTCGGCGTCCGCGCTGACCGGGCCGACGACGTACGACTGGTCGTCGGCGGACTCGTCCAGCCGGGTCGTGACGACGACCTTGGCGATCTCCTCGACGAAGTCGTCGTCGGCGGGCTCGAGCAGTTGGGCATCACGCAGGGCGTCGATCTCCTGGACGCCGACGAAGCTGACGCTCGGCTCCGGATCGAGTGCCTGGTCGACCGCTTCGAACAGTCGATCAAGCACGGCTTGGCGATGTCGGATGGGTTCTTCGCGACGCCACTGGACGCTCGCCCAGTGATGTATCAGGGCCGTGCCGAGAACCACTATCGGCACGACGAGAACCAATCCGATCACCAAGAAGTTGGGCATCACCCGGACTCCTCATACAAGTCGTACCACCCTTACTTACTTCCGTACCACCTTGAGACATACGAGACAACCGTGCACAGGTCCTTAAGTCCCGTCCCTACCAGCACCTTCGGCACTCTTGGCGGTGGCTGCACCGCTGGCGGCGGCTGCCCAGGAGCGCGATGCTGAGGTCGATGCGATTCCGTGATCGGGCCGACGCCGGCCGACAGCTGGGGCGTCGCCTGGCCGACCGGGACCTCGAGGCGCCGGTCGTCCTGGCACTGCCGCGCGGCGGCGTGCCGATCGGGTTCGAGGTGGCCGCCGCGCTCGATGCTCCGCTCGACGTGCTCGTCGTACGGAAGCTGGGCGTGCCGGGCCATCCGGAGCTGGGCATGGGAGCGATCGGAGAGGACGGCGTCCGGCTGATCAATCCGGCCATCGTGCGCGTGACGGGAGTGACCGAGGACCAAATCGCCATCGTCGAGCGCCGGGAGCGTGCCGAGCTCGACCGGCGGGCGGGTCGCTACCGCGGGGACCGGTCGCGGCTGGACCTCTCTGGCCGGACCGCGGTGATCGTGGACGACGGGCTGGCGACCGGCTTCACCGCGCGGGCGGCGTGTGAGCTGGCCCGTCGCCGTGGCGCCGACCGGGTCGTGGTCGCCGCGCCGGTCGCGAGCGCCGATGCCGTGATGGGCCTGGCGGAGTCGGCCGACGATGTGATCTGCCTCCAGACGCCCCGTGCGTTCCGGGCGATCGGTCAGTTCTACGACGATTTTACGCAAACCACCGACATTGAGGTAACCGGCCTGCTGTCCAGGGC
The DNA here is from genome assembly GCA_035262905.1 of Nocardioidaceae bacterium. Classification (GTDB taxonomy): domain Bacteria; phylum Actinomycetota; class Actinomycetes; order Propionibacteriales; family Nocardioidaceae; genus DATFRX01. The sequence goes on along the minus strand of DATFRX010000182.1, from coordinate 10,057 downwards.
CGGTATGAGGGGCTAGAAGGCCCGCCTGACCACGTCGGATGGCCCTGCTCCGGCCTGGGCCTTCCCGCCCATGCTCGATGCGGCGAATTCTCCGAGCAGGCCGGGTCCTTCGACCCTGGTCCCCGCTCGGGCGACGACGGGACGGTTGGAATTCGGACGATTGTCGCGTTCGCCGCGACAGAGGAGGTACGACGATGGAGTCGACATCCCCGGTGCGGTTGGAGGGGGAACTGGAGCCCGGGCTGAGCCGCTGGCTGTGGCTGGTCAAGTGGCTGTTGCTGATTCCGCATTACATCGTGCTGGCCGTCTTGTGGGTCGCCTTCTTCCTGGTGACCATCGTGGCCTTCTTCGCCATCGTGTTCACCGGCCGCTATCCGCGCGGGATGTTCGAGTTCAACCTGGGCGTCATGCGGTGGACCTGGCGGGTCGGCTACTACGGCTACAGCGCCCTGGCCACCGACCGCTATCCGCCGTTCACCCTCGACGACGTCGCCGACTACCCCGCGCATCTCGACGTCGAGTACCCCGAGCAGCTGTCCCGTGGGCTGGTCTGGGTCAAGTGGTGGCTGCTGGCGATTCCGCAGTACATCGTCGTCGGCATCCTCGTCGGCGGCTCGTACTGGGGAGGCCTGGTCGGCGTGCTGGCCTTCTTCGCCGGCGTCGCCCTGCTGTTCACCGTCCGCTATCCGCTCGGCATCTTCGACTTCGTCATGGGCATGAACCGGTGGGCGGTGCGGGTCGGCGCGTACGCCGCGCTGATGACCGACGTCTATCCGCCTTTCCGCATCGACAACGGCGGGCAGGAGGAGCCTGTGCGACCGGCCGTCGAGGAGCCGGCGTGACGGTACGCCTCACGGCGTCGGACTTCGACGGGATCATCCTCGATCTCGACGGGGTCGTCACCGACACGCCGGCCGTACACGAGGCGGCGTGGCGGCGGCTGTTCGACGGCTTCTTCCAGTACCGGAGGGGGCCCGGCGGCGAGGCGCCTCGGCCGTTCTCGCACGAGGACTACGTCGCCTACGTGGACGGCCGGTCCCGGTACGAGGCGGCCCAGGCGCTGCTCGCCTCGCGCCAGATCACGGTGCCCCGGGGGATCGCCAACGATCCGACCCATCGCGAGACCATCTGCGGCCTCGCCAATCGCAAGGACGCCTACTTCGTCGAGCTCGTCGCCGCCCGGGGGCTTCGGGTGTACGAGGGGACTGTCCGACTGGTCGCCCACCTGCAGCGCCGGGGATTGCAGGCGGCGGTCGTGTCGGGGAGCCGGCACTGCCGGATGGTGCTGGCGGCGGCCGGGCTCTCCGCGTTGTTTCCGGTCCGGGTGGACGGAGTCGACGCGGAGCGCCTCGGCCTCGCCGGCAAGCCCGATCCCGCGATGATCCTGGAGGCTGCCGACCGGCTCGGCGTCCGCCCGGATCGCGCGGTCGTGGTCGAGGACGCCGAGGCCGGCATGGTGGCCGGGCGCAAGGGTGGCTTCGGCATGGTGATCGGCGTCGACCGGGTCGGCGGAGATCTGCTGCGGACCCACGGAGACGGCGTCGTTGTCGCCGACCTCCGCGAGGTCGTGCTCGACGGCCATGCGGTGCCGAGTCTCACCGGCGCCAATCTCGGTCTGGACGAGGAGAGCGAGGCCGAGGCCGCACGCTAGCTCGTCGGCCAGGGAAGCTCGAGGTGACCCGTGCCTCATGTTTCGTCCGGTGCCGAACTGTCGACCTAGAGTGACCTCACCGGGACGAGGCGAGGGAGCTGGGATGGCGCAGACGCTGGTGGATGCCGAGGACCGCTACGACGAGCACCTGCCGTACCACCGGCCGCTCCAGGACCTCGAAGCTGTCTATGCCGCTCTCGACGCATCGCCTCATGCCGAGGGCACGGTCGAGCTGATCGTCCGCCGTCCGGCCGAGCGGGAGCGCGAGGTGCTCGAGATCGGCGAGCTGAGCCGGACCGAGGGCCTGGTCGGCGACAGCTGGAGCTCGCGCCCGTCGAAGAGCACTCCGGACGGCTCGCCCGACCCGCTTCGCCAGCTGACCATCATGAGCTCGCGCGCCCTCGCGACCGTCGCCGTCTCGCCGGACCGCTGGCGACTGGCCGGCGACCAGCTGATCGTCGACCTCGACCTGTCGATCGACAACCTGCCGCCCGGCACCCGGCTCCGGATCGGGACCGCCGAGGTCGAGGTGTCGGAGCCGCCGCACACCGGCTGCGCCAAGTTCTCCGGCCGGTTCGGCCTCGACGCCCTTCGCTTCGTCAGCAACCCCGAGGGCAAGCGGCAGCGGCGCCGGGGGCTCAATGCTCGGGTGATCACGGCCGGGACGGTTCGGACCGGCGATCGGGTCACCGTACGAGTCTAGAAAGCGACACTTGTACGATTCGGGCCGCCTGCGGAGAATGTCTATGTGCTCCCACCAGCGGCTCAGTTTTGCCTAGGATAAGCCCGTGGCGGATGGTGCACCGCCTGAACGGCGGGATTGGGACGACGCACTCGGGTTCAGTTCGCTATCCCGGGTACGGCTGGACACCCTCCTGCACGAGTTGCTGGATCGCGTCGGCGATGTCCTGATCAGCCAGGAGCGTTTGCGCTCCCTTCTCGACGCCGTCGTCGACCTCAGCACCGACCTCGATCTGGAGCGAGTGCTGCGCCGAATCACGGTCGCGGCCTGCGAATTGGCCGGAGCCCGATACGGCGCGCTGGGGGTGCTGGGCGACGGTGACCGGCTGGCCGAGTTCATCACGCACGGCATCGACGACGACGAGGTCCTCCGGATCGGTCCGCCGCCAAGTGGCCATGGTGTGCTCGGACTGCTGATCGCAGAGCCGCTTCCGATCCGGCTGCCGCACATCAGCGACCATCCGGGCTCCTACGGGTTCCCGACCAACCACCCGCCGATGGACTCCTTCCTCGGCGTACCGATCCGGGTCCACGATCGGATCTACGGCAACCTCTACCTGTCGGAGAAGATCGGAGCCGACGAGTTCACCGAGCAGGACGAGCAGATCGTCGTGGCCCTCGCGGCCGCGGCTGGCGTCGCGATCGACAACGCCCGGCTCTACGAGCTCACCGATCGCCGTCGGCAGTGGCTGCAGGCGACGATGGAGATCTCCCACGTACTCCTCGGCCAGGTCGACCGCGAGGAGGCCTTGCAGCTCATCGCCCGCAAGACCCGTGAGGTCTCCTCGTGTGACGTCGCCGTGGTGCTGCTCGAAGACGAGGAGTCGGGCGATCTGGTCGTGGAGGTCGTCGAGGGCGTGGAGACCGAGACCTCGGTCGGCTCGCGGATGCCGATCCGCCCGGACGGTCTGCTCTCCGGCGTACTGCAGAGCGGCTATCCGGTCGTCGTCGACGATCTGGCCAAGGAGGCCCAGAGCGGCGCGACCGACCTGTCGACCGAGATCGTCGACGACCTCGCCTACACCGTGCTGGTGCCGCTCAGCTCGCCGGCGGGCGGGCGGGGCGTGCTGATGGTGGCCCGGCAGCGCGACACCCGCAAGCCCGAGGGCTTCTCCGATGTCGAGCTGATCGCCACGTTCGCCAACCAGACCGCGCTGGCACTGGAGCGGGTGCAGTCCCAGCAGGACCGCGAGTTCCTGGCCGTCCTGGAGGACCGGGACCGGATCGCCCGCGACCTGCACGATCTGGTGATTCAGCGCCTCTTTGCGACCGGGCTGCAGCTGCAGGGGATGAGCCGGCTCGCCAAGAGCGCTCCGTTGCAGGAACGGATCACGGCGGTCACCGACGACCTCGACACCACCATCCGGGAGATCCGGGCCGCGATCTTCCAGCTCCAGCATCGCTCCGACAAGGAGGACCTCCGGGCTGACATCCGGGGGATCGCCACCGAGTACGCGCCGATGTTCGGCTTCGCGCCGAAGGTCGACGTACGCGGGCCGATCAACAGCGCGGTGTCCAGCCGGATCCGATCGCAATTGCTCGCGGTCATCCGCGAGTCGCTGTCCAACGCGGCCCGGCACGCGAAGGCGTCGTCGGTCCAGGTAGACATCACGGTTCGCGACGGCCGGGCCGTGGTGCTGGTGGTCGACAACGGCATCGGGACCGGGGAGATCACGCGCGAGAGCGGACTGCGCAACATTCGAGAGCGGGCCGAGGATCTCGGCGGCTCCGTGGTGCTTCGGGGGAACGACCCGAGCGGCACGGTCGTCGAGTGGGCCGTCCCGCTCAGCTAGGACCGACCCGCCGGCTTCGGCTCGCTACCGGGTGCCGCCGCCGTCCGAACGCTTGAGCAGCTTCGCCGCCAGCACCGCGGCCTGGGTACGCCGCTCCAGACCGAGCTTGGACAGCAGGCTGGACACGTAGTTCTTCACGGTCTTCTCGGCGAGGAACAGCCGGTCGCCGATCTGCTTGTTGGTGAGGCCCTCCGCGATGAGGGCGAGCACCCGGCGCTCCTGTTCGGTGAGCGACCGCAACTCCTCCGGCTCGTCGCTGCCCTGGCGCAGCCGGTCGAGAACCCGTTGTGTCACCGCCGGATCCAGCAGCGACTGGCCGGCGGCGACGCGGCGGATCGAGTCGACCAGGTCGCCGCCGCTGACCTCCTTGAGGATGTAGCCCGCAGCACCGGCCATGATCGCGGTGAACAATGCCTCGTCGTCGTCGAACGACGTGAGGATCAGCGCCTGGATCGACGGGTCGACCGACCGCGCTTCCCGGCAGACGTCGATTCCGCTGCCGTCGGGCAGTCGAGCGTCCAGCACCGCGACCCGGGGTTTGAGCGCCGGGATGCGGCGGATCGCCTCGAGGGCGGAGCCGGTCTCGCCCACGACCTTGAAGCCGGTCTCGGCTTCGAGCAGGTCGCGGATGCCTCGGCGGACCACTTCGTGGTCGTCGAGCAGGAAGACACTGATCGTGTCGGCATCGTTGGTCACCCCCTTGTTATAGGCCCTCGACGTGCCCTGGGGCCAGCATTTGCCCTCCTGCCGGTCGCCGCCGATCGATGTCGGACCCCGGCGCGTCCGGGTTGACCAGACGGTCGCCCCGCCGTACCGTCTTATGCGGTTGCGGTTTGTACTTCGGCTCGTTTGATCAACGCCCGCAAGTCTTACGGCGGGCGCTTTGTGTTGTTCAGGGACTCTTCCCGACAGCGCGGCGCCACCGCGCGACCCGAGATGCTGAACCCGGTCTCGAAGACACGTCACGAAGGAGAGCCCCAGCAATGGCTCAAGGCACCGTTAAATGGTTCAACGCCGACAAGGGCTTTGGATTCATTCAGCAGGACGAAGGACCTGACGTCTTCGTTCACTTCACCGCGATCGACTCCTCCGGCTATCGCACCCTCGACGAGGGACAGCGAGTCGAGTTCACCACCACGCAAAGCGACAAGGGCTTGCAGGCGGAGAACGTCCGCGCCGTCTGATCAAGGCGATAGATCCACCGAAGGGGTGGCCCGGCTTCGGCCGGGCCACCCCTTCGTTTGGGCCGAGTCCGGCCGCGTCGATCGGGTAGGGACATTTCGCTCCACGGACAACCGGACAGCCGGTGGCGTGCGTCTAGAGGGCAACTACTGTCTCTCTTTCGATGGAGCGATCCATGCGTCATCACCGCAGTCTGACCCTGCTCGGCGTGACTGCCGTAGCCACGATCGGCGCGATGCTCGCAGTGCCGACGTCGGCTGAGCCGAGCTCGGTCACGGCCAAGGGCCGACCGGTTCTGGCCATCCATGCTGCGACCGGCAGCGTGACGCTGCCGAGTTCGCGCAGCGGCTCGGTCCGCCTCGGCGGACTGGGGGCTTACCTGGTCGCCGGCGACCAGCCGTTCGAGGTCGCGGTCACGCGCCAGTCGTACTCCGATCCGGTCGTCGGCCACTGGCTGCGCCCCCACGGCTCCCCCGTCACGTTCCCACAGGACATGGTGAGTGACTTCCGCCAGGCCCAAGGCTTCTTCCACATTCGGGTGCGCAACCTCGACGGCAAGTTCGTGGCCGGCCAGGAGACTGGTCTTTGCCCGAACCGATGGAGTGTGTCCCGCGCCCGTCCGGACGCGCCGGACCGCTCCCCGTACCCGCATGAGTGCGGTGCCCGCATGCCCTGGACGCTGGGGAGCTTCTGGGGACTCCAGGCCGGCTGGGCCGTCTCGGTGCCGGGTGGCCGGGTCGACCTCAAGGTCGGTCGCTACGTGGCGACGGTGCGCATCGACGACGCCTACCGCAAGCTCCTCGGCATCCCGGCCGACGCTGCCTCTGCGGAGATCAAGCTCCGCGTGGTCAAGCGCAGCGACGGCTGCCCGGGGCATCGTGGCTGCCGGATCGGGGGCGGGTCGGGTTCCGATCGGGTCGGCCAGCCTGCCGCCCTCCGCCCGGCCGCGAACGAGCCGGCTGGCAACGACAAGCCGCAACAGGGCGACCCGCTGCCGGACCTGCGATCGCTGCCGGCCTGGAACATCGGCGTCCACCACGGCGACGTCCTGCACTTCAACGCGAACGTCTGGAACGCCGGCCCGTCGACCCTGGTCGTCGACGGCTTCCGCCGTCAGCACACCAACGTCATGGACGCCTACCAGTACTTCTACGACGAGAACGGTCAGCCGACCGGCTCGGCGAAGGTCGGCACGATGGAGTGGCACGCGGCACCGAGCCACCACCACTGGCACTTCCAGGACTTCGCCCGCTACCGGCTGCTCGACGCCGACAAGCAGTTGGTCGTCCGGAGCAAGAAGGCGTCGTTCTGCCTCGCCGCCACCGACGCCGTCGACTACACGGTCCCGGGCGCCAACTGGGACCCGTGGAACACCGACCTGAGTACGGCCTGCGGAGGCTTCACCGCCCTGTCGGTCCGTGAGGTGCTCGACGTCGGCTCCGGCGACACGTACTCGCAGTGGCGGGCCGGCCAGGCGTTCAGCCTCAAGGGGATCCCGAACGGCAAGTACTTCATCGAGATCGCGGCCAACCCGACCGGCAACCTGTACGAGCCGGACGAGTCGAACAACGTGTCGTACCGCAAGGTGTTCATCGGCGGCAAGCCCGACCACCGCACGGTGCGGGTGGCGCCGGTGGGGCTGATCGACGTGCCGTAGGGGTCAGGCTAAACCCGGCGTCTGTGGTGGGCCTGGTCTCGTGCGCTTGCGTTTCGTCGGGGCGCTGCCGGGTGGGGGCGTGCGGTTGCGCTCTCGCAGGTCGAGAGTTGGCGGGAGATGCAGGTTTCGGGTGCCGGAATGCTGTATCGCACGCCAACTCTTGGGTGCTAGCGGTGGCTGCCTAGGGTGGAGGGCGTGCCTACTGCCTCGCCCGCGTCCGATCGGCCCGTCGTCGGGTTCGACCTGGACATGACGCTGATCGACTCGCGGCCCGGGATCAAGGCGGCATTCGAGGTGCTGGCGGCCGAGACCGGGGTCGCGATCGACACCGACCTGGTCGTCTCCCGTCTCGGGCCTCCGGTCGAAGTCGAGATGGCGCACTGGTTCGGCTCCGACCGGGCCGCCGCGATGGCCGACCGCTATCGCGAGCTCTATCCCACGTACGCCATCGCGCCGACCCCGTCGTTGCCCGGCGTCGCCGATGCGCTCGCGGCGGTCCACGCCCATGGGGGCCGGAGCATCGTCGTGACTGCCAAGGCCGCCTGGCTCGCCCAACTGCACGTCGACCATCTCGGACTCGATGTCGACGCGATCCACGGTGGCGCATGGCAGGAGGGCAAGTCCGAGGCGATGCTGGCCGAAGGCGTCTCGATCTACGTCGGCGACCACGTCCATGACATGGCGGCCGCTCGTGGCGCCGGGGCGACCGGCGTCGGTGTGGCCACCGGGACCAGCTCGCCCGAGGAGCTGACCGACGCCGGCGCCGAGGTCGTGCTCGACACGCTCGAGGAGTTCCCTGCCTGGCTCGACGAGCACCTGCTCGCGGCGCGACTCGATGCGCTCGACGCGCACCTTCGGGAGCTCGGCTCGGTCCTCGTCGCCTACTCCGGCGGCGCCGACTCGGCGTTCCTGCTGGCCGCGGCAGTGCGAGCGCTCGGCGCCGATCGGGTCGTCGCGGCGACGGCCTACTCCAGCTCGCTGCCGCAGTCCGAGCGGGGTCCGGCGGCCGCGTTCGCCGACAGTCTCGGCGTACGACAGCTGACGCCGCGTACGCACGAGATGGACCGAGACGGCTATCGGGCCAACGACGGGGACCGCTGCTACTTCTGCAAGTCGGAGCTGCTCGACGTACTCACGCCACTCGCATCCGAGCATGGGATCGCCGCCGTCGCTACCGGCACCAACGCCGACGACGCCCGGGCCGGCTTCCGTCCAGGGATCCGGGCCGCGGCCGAGCGGGGCGCGGTGACGCCGTTGCGTGACGCGGGTCTGACCAAGGCGCAGGTGCGGGAGGCGTCGCGCCACTGGGAGCTGCCGACGTGGGACAAGCCGGCCGCCGCCTGCCTCTCGTCGCGGATCGCCTACGGCGTCGAGGTGACGCCGCATCGGCTGGCCCGGGTCGAGCGGGCCGAGGCAGCCGTACGGGCGACGCTCGACGACCACGCCGTCGGGTTCGAGAACCTACGGGTACGCGATCTCGACGACCGGGCCCGGATCGAGCTCGATGCCTCGGTCGTCGAGCGGCTCGACCAGGCGCCGGACGCTCGCGCCGCCGTACTCGACGCGGTGCGACAGGCCGGCTTCGAGACTGTCGAGATCGATCCGCGGGGCTTTCGGTCCGGCGCGATGAACGAGCTGCTGCCGGAGGCCGAGCGGCGCCGCCACGGTCCAGGTCAGAGCCCTATCCCTGTGGAGTCGTCGGCTACCGGCACGTAGGCTGGTGCCTCCTACAGTCGCCTGGCGACACCGCCGGCCAATCCCCCTGACACAACCCGGATCGAACGAGAGGTCATCGTGCCTACTGGCAAGGTGAAGTGGTACGACGCCGACAAGGGCTTCGGTTTCCTCAACAGCGACGACGGCGGCGACGTCTATGTACGCTCATCGGCCCTCCCCGACGGGGTCACCTCGCTGCGATCGGGGTCGCGGGTCGAGTTCGGCGTGGTCGAGGGGCGCCGGGGTGCGCAGGCGTTGCAGGTGCGACTGCTCGACCCGCCGCCGTCGGTGTCCCGGGCCAAGTCGAAGGCGCAGCGCGACGCCAAGCGGAAGCCGCCGGAGGAGATGACGGTCATCGTCGAGGACACCATCCGGCTGCTCGACGACGTGGAGAACGCCTATCGCGCCGGCCGTCACCCCGATCGCAACACCGCGAAGCGGGCGGCCGTCGTACTCCGCGCCCTCGCTGACCAGCTCGAGCTGTAGCGGCGCGCTGCTGCTGCGACACCACGTTCTCGTGGTGCGTGCGCACTCTGCACGGCGTCGACGCCATGCAGAGTGCGGGCTTGCCATGCAGAGTGACGGCGTACGGCGAGCTCAGAACCGCTGCGACCCGCCTCGCCGACGCGGCTTGCCGCCGAGTACGCCGGGCGGCTTCATCCGCTTGGTCGTGTCCTCCGGACCGACCGGCCGGCTCGGCTGTGTCGGATCGTCCGGCCCGGTCTGACTCGGGCCCGAGCCGGACGGCGGGGGACCGGCCGCAGGCATCGGGTCCGCGGTGCCGAGTCCGGGTCGGCGGAGGACGTACCGAACGACGATCGCCGACCACACGATCAGCAACCCCGATGCGACGCCGAGGCCGAGCTGCGTCGGATCGAGTGGCAGCACGATGCCGAGGAAGCCGCCGATCACCCAGGACAGCTGCAGCAGGGTCTCGGAACGGGCGAACACGCTGGTCCGGACCGCCTCGGGGATGTCGCGCTGGATGATCGCGTCCAGGCTGAGCTTGCCGAGCGACTGGCAGATCCCGACCGTGAGCCCCAGCGCCATCGCGGTGGCCAGCGAATAGACCGCCGTGGCGAAGGTGACCATCGCGGCGTCCACGATCAGCACGATCAGGGCGGTGAGCTCCGGCTTGCGCGACTTCAGCATCGACGCGATCAGGGTGCCGACGATGTTGCCGGCCCCGGCCGCGCCGATGACCAGGGCCAGCAGCCAGGTGGGGTGGTCCTCCCAGCCGTGGAACGGGTTCTCCCGCAGGACGAACGCCATGTACATGATCAGGAACCCGTTCATGAACCGGACGCCCGCGTTGCA
>DATFRX010000181.1:0-2884 GCA_035262905.1 Nocardioidaceae bacterium | reverse complement strand
CGCGGGCTCACCAGCAGTCGCGATCTGCAACGACACCGATTCGACTTCTCGTTCTCGGGTCTCAAGACCGCGGTCGCACGATGGGTCGAAGCGCGAGAGCAGTCCGGCGAGCCGGTGCCGGTCCCTGACGTCGCCGCGTCGTTCCAGGAGGCGGTCTGCGATGTACTCACGGCGAAGGCGATCGACGCCTGTCAGCGACGCGGAGTCGACGACCTGCTGATCGGCGGCGGCGTGGCGGCCAACTCGCGGCTGCGGACGATGGCCGAGGAGCGAGCGACCGCCGTCGGCATCCGGGTACGCGTGCCGCGGCCGGGCCTCTGCACCGACAACGGCGCGATGGTGGCCGCCCTCGGCGCCGAGCTGGTCGACCGGAACCGACCGCCCTCGGCCCTCGACCTCCCCGCAGACTCGTCGATGCCAGTCGAGCTCGTCGTCGCCTAGCGAGCTGCTACAGCGTGCCCGGCAGGTCGAAGGGCCCGCCGCGGAGGTCAGTGTCGGCCCCGTCTGTCCACGGCGCTGCTGCCTCGCAGTCGCCGGTCTGGACGTCGCAGCGCACCAGCGCGGTGCCGCCAGACTGCTCGGCGTGGACGATCAGGTGCGTCTCGTCCTCGAACACCGCGTTCCGGAAGGAGATCGGCTCATTCGTCGATGACTCGAAACGACGCACCACGTCGCCAGACCTGGCGTCGAGGACCGCCAGGCTGGTCGGAGCGTAGCCGTCGGTGATCTCGCCACTCGCGACGACGAGGGATCCGTCAGGGCTGAAGCTCTTGGCGATCAAGTTGCATCGCTCCCACAGCTCGCTCCCGGAGCCGACGTCGAGCACCGCGCCGCACGAATCATCATCGTTCGACCGGTCGGGAGTGAAGTGCACGACCAGGCCACCGTCCGGGGACACCGCATTGGCCTGGACGTCGGCCACCTGGGTTGCCTGCGACTCGCTGGCCGACCAGCGATAGAGCGGCCGGAGTGCGAGGTCGGACGAGTAATAGACCGTGCCATCGACGACGGACACGACGTAGGCCTGCTGCCGACCGGGGAGAGTCAGCGTCGACGTTTTGTCGTTCATCTCGTCGACGAGCACCAGCTGGCGTTCCCCGTTCTCGTTGGACGAATAGGCGAACCAGCGGCCGTCGGGCGACGCCGTGAATCCGCTGGACGACGTTTCGCCGAGATCATCCACCGACCCGTCGTCGGCGAGTCGAAACAGTCGCGTGGCTCCGGCGTCGTCGGCTTGCACGTACGCTCCGTCGTCGAACGCCACGAAGTTTCCAATGAAGCCCGAACCCGGGACGTCGACCTCGAAGCCGGGCCCAGTGATCGTCCGCCCTTGCAGGACGGCGACCGTCGGCGCGTCGCCCTCGGGCAGTGCCCGAAGGTCCAGCGAAACCTGGACCGGATCGTTCGATGTGCTCGCTCCGGTGTCATCGGGTGTCGTGGGATCGCTCTCGTCCGGCGTGGTGGGCGCCGACTGGGTTGGATCCGTCGGACCGGTCTCCGTCGGTGTCGGCAGCGTCGGTCCGGTCGTGGCTGGTGCGATCGGGTCCTGGCCGTTGGACATGACATCGCCGACCCGCAGTCCGATCGGGACGGCGATCGCCACCAGGGCGGCGGCTGCCGCGATCCCCGCGACCTGCCGGCGTCGCCGGATGCCATGGGCCCGGCTGATCGCGCCCTTGCTGAGATCGGGCACCCGAGGCAGCCCATCCGCCTGCTTGTGCAGGGAGCGTCGCAGATCGTCGTCGAATGAGTCGTTCATGCCGCCCCTCCCTTCGCCGACAGACCGGGCTCGGCGAGTCGGGCCCGCAACGACGCCAGGGCGCGGCTGGTCTGGCTCTTGACCGTGCCGACCGAGCAGCCGAGTACGCGGGCGGTCTCGACCTCCGTCAGGTCCTCGTAGTAACGCAGCACGACGGCGGCTCGCTGCCTCGGCGGCAGGGTCTGGACCAGCACCCACATCGCATCGCGGTTCTCGAAGCCGGTGGGGTCGTCGGCGGTCGGCGACTCGGGCAGCGTGTCAGTGCTGCGTTCGTTACGCCGCCAGGCCCGGCGCCACCAGCTGGTGTGTTCGTTGACCATGATCTTTCGCACGTACGCCTCGACAGCTCTGGGATCGCGCAGCCGGTCCCACGCCAGGTACGCCTTGGCGAGGGAGATCTGCACCAGGTCCTCGGCACTGTGGCGGTCGCTGGTGAGCAGGTACGCCGTCCGCAGCAGCGCCTGCTGCCGGGCCGCGACGAACTCGCTGAACCGCGCCTCCCCATCCGGATTCATCCGCCGCCCTCCGTCACGACCCCTAGATGCATCGAGACCCGGTCATGGTTGCATCGCTGGTTCGGTTTTGCGCCCGAAATGCTGATGTACGCGCCGCGAGATGGGCAGTGAGGGCGCAAGACCGCGGCGTGGCGGCTGGGATTACTGTCGAAAGGTGCTCACGGCGCTGGTGCTGATGGCGATCGGGGCCGGACTGCTCGTGGCCGGCAGTGAGGCGTTCGCCGAGCACATCGTGCCGGCGGCCCGGACGATCGGCCTCAGTGCCTTCGGTCTCGCCGCGCTGGTCGCCGGCGCCGAGCCGGAGGAGGCGTGGACCGCCAGCGTGGCGTCCTGGCGGGACCGGCCCGACCTGGCGATCGGCGACGCCCTCGGCGCCAACCTGGTGATCGCCACTGTCACCCTCGGCCTGCTCGCCGTCGTCACCACACTTGTCATCACACCCGCTGTCCGCCGGTACGCACTGGTCGCCGCGGCAACTGCTGTCCTGGCGCTGCTGACCGTGATCGGCGGCACGGTCGCGCGGCCGGAGGGGATCGGCCTGATCGCGGTCTACCTGATCCTGGTCGGGCTGCTGTGGCGGGTCGAGCGCCGGCCGCCGTCGATCGGCGAG
>DATFRX010000180.1:0-2704 GCA_035262905.1 Nocardioidaceae bacterium | reverse complement strand
CCGCGTGGTGCGAGAAGCAGCTCGCCGACGAGTCGGGCATCAGCCAGGCCGACATCCAGACCTGCGCCGAGGCCGTCGTCGGTCAGACCGTCGACCAGGCAGCCAAGACCCTCAACGGCCTGCTCGACACACTGGTGGGCGACGTGGTCTGCGGACTGCTCGGCTGCGGTCGCAGCGGCTGACCCGCCACCGCGCCGCTCAGCGCAGTCGGGTCGCGCTCCCCACTCGGATCCCACGTTCTCGTGGTGATTGCGCCCTCTGCACGGTCTCGACGCCATGCAGAGTGCGTACGGGCCGGGCAGAGTAGGTGCGCGGCACCGCTGGAGTGTGAGCGCGTCTCGGGCCGCTGTCGGTCTGCCGAAAGTTGGCGTGAGATTCAGGTTTCGCCGACCCGAAGGCTGTATCTTGCGCCAACTTTCGCACCAGCCAGGCTCGGCAAGGCCGTCCGCTCGGTCGGGCGGGGTTCTGGACCAGGCCTCAGCGGAGTCGGGTCGCGACCTCGGCTGCCCAGTAGGTGAGGACGATGTCGGCGCCGGCGCGACGCAGCCCGATCAGGATCTCGTCGATCGCCCGATCGCGGTCGATCCACCCCTTCGCCGCGGCGGCCTCGACCATCGCGTACTCGCCGGAGACGTTGTACGCCGCGACCGGCACGTCGACCGCCTCGCGGACGTCGCGTACCAGATCGAGATACGCGAGGCCCGGCTTCACCATGACGATGTCGGCCCCCTCCTCGACGTCGAGCAGCGCCTCGCGCACCGCCTCGCGGCGGTTGGCCGGGTCCTGCTGGTAGGTCCGCCGGTCGCCCTTGAGCGACGACGCCATCGCCTCCCGGAACGGCCCGTAGAACGCCGAGGCGTATTTCGCGGCGTACGCCAGGATCCCGGTCGACTGGTAGCCCGCACCGTCCAGTGCCTCGCGTACGGCGCCGACCTGGCCGTCCATCATGCCGCTGGTGCCGAGCAGATCGGCGCCCGCGGCGGCCTGCGCCTCGGCCATCCGGGCGTAGTGCACCAGGGTCGCGTCGTTGTCGACCTCACCACGGTCGTCGAGGACGCCGCAGTGCCCGTGGTCGGTGAACTCGTCGAGGCAGAGGTCGGACATGACCGGCAGCCGGCCGCCGACCTCTGCGACCGCGTCGGCGATCGCCAGGTTGAGCACACCGTTCGGGTCGATGCCACCGGACCCGGTCGCATCCTTCTCGGCCGGAATGCCGAACAGCATCACGCCACCGAGACCGAGCTCCGCGGCCTCCGAGATCACCTTGCGCGCCGAGTCGCGGGTGTGCTGGAGCACGCCGGGCATCGAGGCGACCTGCACCGGCTCGTCGATGCCCTCGCGGACGAACAGCGGCAGCACCAGGTTGCGCGCCGACAGATCGGTCTCGGCGACCAGGCGCCGGATCGCCTCGGTTCGGCGGAGTCGGCGCGGCCGGTTCGTCGGGTATCCCATCGCCGTCCCCTCCTATCGCGCTGCGCGGCGCGGCGTGGGGGTCCGGCGACCCGAGGCACGACGGCCGGCCGGACGACGCTGCGACGGGCGCAGCACCGGCTCGCCAGCCTCGAGCAGCGCGACTCGCCGCTCGGCTCCGAAGTCGGCCAGTGCCTCGGCGAGCTCGTCGGCCGACGGGTTCGGCGCCATGACGTCGACCCGGAGACCGTGCTCCTCGGCGGTCTGGACGGTCTGCGGCCCGATGCAGGCGATGACCGTGTTGGAGTGCGGCTTGCCCGCGATGCCGACCAGGTTGCGCACCGTCGACGAGGACGTGAAGAGCACCGCGTCGAACTTGCCGGCCTTGATCGCCTCGCGAGTCGGCGCGGGGGGCGGGGCGGCGCGTACGGTCCGGTAGGCCGTGACGTCGTCGACCTCCCAGCCGAGCTCGACCAGGCCGGCGACCAGCGTCTCGGTCGCAATGTCAGCCCGCGGCAGGAACACCCGGTTGATCGGGTCGAGCACCTCGTCGTAGGGCGGCCAGTCCTCGACCAGGCCGCGCGCCGACTGCTCGCCGGACGGCATCAGGTCGGGCTCGATGCCCCAGGTCCGGATCGCGTCGGCGGTCTTCTCACCGACGACGGCGATCTTCAGACCCGAGAAGGCTCGCGAGTCCAGGCCGTACTCCTCGAACTTCTCGCGGACGGCCTTGACGGCGTTGACCGACGTGAACGCGATCCACTCGTAGCGGCCCTCGACCAGTCCGCGGATCGCCCGGTCCATCTGCTGCGGGTTGCGCGGCGGCTCGACCGAGATGGTCGGCACCTCCTCGGGCACGGCGCCGTAGGACCGAAGCTTGTGCACGAGTCCCGCCGACTGCTCCTTGGTGCGCGGCACCAGCACCCGCCAGCCGAACAGCGGCTTGGTCTCGAACCACGACAGGGTGTCGCGCAGCTCGACCACATCACCGACGACCATGACGACCGAGCCGGCCAGCTCCGCTTCCTTGGCCGCGGCCGCGAGCTCGTCGAGCGTCGACACGAACGTCGTTTGCTCCGTCGTCGTGCCGCCGTGGGTCACCGCGACCGGGGTGTCGGCCTCGCGGCCGGCCTCGATGATCTCGGTCGCGACCTCCTCGAGCGCCGCGGCCGTCAGCAGCACCACCAGGGTCTGCTTGCCGGCGTAGGCCGACCAGTCGATCCGGGTGTCGCCGGCGCGTACGACCGCGACCTCGCGACGCTGCCTCGTGGTCAGCGGGATCCCGGCGTACGCA
>DATFRX010000179.1:0-2503 GCA_035262905.1 Nocardioidaceae bacterium | reverse complement strand
GGTGGTGTCGGTGAAGCCCGGCAGTGGTTGCTCGAGCATGCCGAGCGCCTCTTGCTGGGGCAGCCAGGCCAGAAACGCCTTCCCGGTCGACGTCGCGTGCAAGGGGACTTCGCGGGTGAGCCAGCTGACCGCCAGGACCGACTGCGGGGCGGCTTCGCCGACATAGGTCACGCCATGCAGTCCGGCGATCGCGAGCGCGGCGGTCTCGCCGGTCTGCTCCGACACCCGTTCGAGGATGGGACGGGTTCGCCGCACCAGACCGTCGTAGCCCGCGGCGGCCGACATCCTGATCAGCGCCAGACCGACCTTGTAGCGGTTCGTACTCGGATCGCGCTCCACCAACCCATGGGCCTCCAGCGTGCCGAGCAGCCGCCAGGCCGTTGCCCGGTTGATGCCGCACTTGGCGGCCAGCACGGCTGCGGTCTCTCCACGTGGCGATGCTGCCGCGACGGCGTCCAGGAGGTTCAGCGCGCGATCGACGGACTGGACTCGGCCGGTATGGGCGCGGACTGGGGTCGCACCGTCACCATCCGGGGAGCCCATGGGCACCATCGTGGCACGACCTGGGCGTTCCCGAGCTTGGACGGCTTACACCCGACTGCTGCGTGGCGGGGTCGCGCCGGCGCGGGCGAGTTGCTCGCGCGCGTCGAGGTCGGTGCGTTCGAGATCCACCACGGCGCGAGCGAGCAGGAACTGATCGTCGAGGATCGAGGCGAGCACGGTGCGCGCCTCAGCATCGTCGCCGCCATACTCGGCCACCATCTCGGTCGCCTCGCGCAGGAACGTCCGCCACTGGTCGGCGTCGCCCTCGAGTATCAACGTCTCGATGCGATAGCGCAGGTCGCGTTCAACGTCGTCCGGCGAGCCTCCCCCGGCGGCCGCGAGCCGAGCCAGCAGCGACGGCACCAGCGCCTCGACCTCGGGCGGCAGGAACAGCCAGGCGTCAGGATGAGGCGACACTGCGTTCTCCCGTGGCCGTCGCCTCGAGCTCGGCGATCCGCGGCAGCAGCTCACGCAGCCGCGTCTGGAAGCGGATGACCGAGAACTCCTGCTCGTCGTTGAGGATGCCCGAGTGGTAAGACGGCGCCTGGACGCCGCGCTGTACCCGGGTGGTGATGTCCACGTCCTGACCCATGATGTCGACGTTGAGCTCGCGCATCAGCTCGCGCGCCCGCCGGTCCTGCTCACCCTCGTCGGGGTGCACGAGCGTCATGGTCGTCGCCCGCGTCCGCTGAAGTCCGGCGGGCTCGAGCTGCCACATGTCGATGTGGTGCGGATAGATCTCGAAGAACGTCGTCGGCCAGATGCAGATGTGGCCCATGGCGTTCTCGAACTCCTCGGGCATCCCGGGCATCCGGCGGATCAGACTCTGGTACTCGCGCTCACGGGGATCGCGTGACGGTCGGCTCCGGTACGGCACGCGCGACCACTCGCACCAGTCGTTGTTGTCCCCAATCGTCTCCCTGACATCGACCAGCCGTACCAGGGTCGGGTGGGCCACCGGGACGTGGTAGTCCTCGAGGTAGTTGTCAGCGAGGATCTTCCAGTTCTCCTCGAAGTCCTCGGTCCACCGGGCGCCTTCGGGGCCATGGTGCACCTTCAGTCCCGAGACGTTGAGCCACTCGAGATAGGGCCCGACCGGGCCGAGCATCTCCGCCAGCGACATCTGGTCCGGATCGATGCAGCAGAACACCAGGCCACCGGCGACGTCGACGCGGAACTGTGGCAGCGCCACCTGATCCCGGTCGAGGCAGGCGAAGCCCTGACCGGACGGCGCCGCCGCCAAGTGACCGTCCAGCTCGTAGGTCCAGGCGTGATAGGGACAGCGCATGACCGAGCGGGTCTGCCCGGTGCCCTCGAGAATCGTCGACGCCCGATGCCGGCAGACGTTCGACATGGCGCGCAACTCGCCGTCGTGGCCGCGGATCACGAGGACCGGCTCGCGACCGACGTTCGCGGTGACGTAGTGGCCCGGCTCGGACAGCTCGGAGATGTGGCCGACCAGGATCCAGGCTCGCTCGAACACCTCGGCGAGCTCTTGTTCGTACAGCACCGGATCGGTGTACGCGATCCCCGGCAGGCTGCGGGTGGCGGTTGGCGGCTTCTGGTTGGCTCTCGACTCCGGCGTGTTGGTCGGCGAGGCGATGTCGGTCGCCACGGTGCTGGGATCCATCGCAGGACTCCTGACTGATCGTTCGATCAACTCTAGTCGACGGCATCGACTCGGGCGGACCGACGGCTGAGTCAGCGAGGCGCGATGTGGAACGTTTCGGTGTGGCCGTCCACCGCGATGACCTGGCCGTTGACCATCGAGGCGTGCGACGAGGCCAGGAACGCACACGTGTCGGCGATCTCCGAGGGCTTGACGAAGCGCGGAATCGACTGGCTGCCGACGTACTCCTGCCGTACGACATCGGCGGAGACGCCGCGTTGGGCGGCCTCGGCGTCGATGACGCGGCCCATGCGGGGACCCTCGACGGCACCAGGGGCCACGACGTTGGCG
>DATFRX010000178.1:0-6036 GCA_035262905.1 Nocardioidaceae bacterium | reverse complement strand
GCGGTCCGCAGTTGGACGCCGCAGTCACAGCGCAGCGAACCGAGGGCATCGCTGGTGAGGCATTCGGAGTGCAACCGGGTGAGCACCGGTCCGTCCCCGTCGAGGCTGCCTCGGACCATCGCCAGGTAGACGTCTCCGCCGGCCGTCTCGAAGACCCGGGTCTGGAACTCCCCGTAAGGTGTGGGGATCAATGTTGAACACACCTCGACTGGGGCACCCGTCGACTCGGTCGGTCGGTATGGAGGCACCATGACATTCGACTATCCACCCGAGAGGTAGATCAATCAATCTGAGCCGCGAGGTCGACCGTGCTGACACGAGCCCGTTCAAGGCCGTGCTGTTCGACCTCGGCGATACCCTGATCCGCCTCGCCGGCAGTGGCGACCAACTCCTCCTTCGGGCCGCTGCCGCACTCGATGTCGCCGAGCTCGACCCGGCTGAGGCTTCTGCAGTGTGGC
Source organism: Nocardioidaceae bacterium (assembly GCA_035262905.1). Classification (GTDB taxonomy): domain Bacteria; phylum Actinomycetota; class Actinomycetes; order Propionibacteriales; family Nocardioidaceae; genus DATFRX01. The sequence goes on along the minus strand of DATFRX010000178.1, from coordinate 5,578 downwards.
AACGGGTGCTAGAGCAGGCCAGCAGCCCTAAGGAGCTGGCCAAGGGCCGCGACCTCTCCACCGACCGGCACCGCGAGGTCTGGACGCAGCTGTACGCCAACGCCGGCTGCGAACGGCTGGCGCCCGGGCTGAGCGAGGAGCTGTACGCCCTGACCACAAGCGCCGAATCCTGGGAGGCCTTTCCCGACACACTGCCGACCTTGCGGGCACTGCGCCACCGGAACATCCCGGTCGGGGTCATCAGCGACACCGGCTTCGACTTCCGCCCGGCGATCGACCGGCTCGGACTCTCCCCGCTCGTGGACGTCGTCGTGATGTCCTTTGAGCACGGCGTCTGCAAACCGGCTCCCAAGCTCTTCCGGACGGCCTGCGAACAGCTCGGCGTGGATCCGCGAGACACGCTCATGGTCGGCGACAACCCGCTCACCGACGGTGGGGGAACTGCCGCCGGGCTGCACGTCGTCCTCTTGCCACCACCCACGCCGACCCATCCCCGGCGCCTCGACGCGATCCTTTCGCTGGTGGCGTCGTAGGTCAGTCGCTAGGCACTCGCAAGGTCTACCTGGGCAGCGGTGGCGGGCAGGCTCCGGTCGGAGTGTGGACGCCGGCGGAGCCATGCCACGACCAGCACTGCAGCGCCGGGCAGGGTGGCGACGAACACCATGACGCCGTAGATCACCGCAGTGGCGACGCCCTGGTCAGCACCCAAGCCGGCCAGCGGGAAGACCCACGCGGCCCCGCCCTCACGCGGGCCCCACCCGGCGAAGTTCGTGGGCAGCGCCGTGACCAGCAACACGAGCAGGACGAGCGGCAAGAGCCGGGTCGGCGAGACCGTCGAGCCTGCCGCCCGGGCGGCGACCAGGAAGGTTGTCGCGTGGCCGACCACCACCACCGTGGAGGCCAGCACGACGCCGGGCCAAACCCGGCCGGCGAGCAAGCCTCGGACGTCGGCGGTCAGTACGCGGGTCGTCCTCGCTGGCGTGGAGGATCCGCGACGAGGCAGCTTTCGGGCCACAACGACCGCTCCCAGCGCGGCCACGACGACCGCCAGCGCGATGACCGGCATTGACGAGCGCAGCGGCGATGGCAGCACGAGCAACACCACGATCGTCAAGGCGATCTGCACCACCTGGCCGGCGGTCCGCTCCCAGGCCACGGCCCGAAGAGCGCGGCCCAGGTCTCCCACGTCGTGACCGCGGCGCACGCCCCGATGTACGTCGCCGAGCACCCCACCCGGAAGTACGGTGTTGAGGAACTGGGACTGGTAGTACGCGCCGACCGCGGCGCCGAGCGGCAATTCGGAACCCAGACCCCGCGACACCAGCCGCCACCGCCAGGCGCAACCCACCGTGGTCGGCACGGCGATGCCGACGGCCGCCGCCAGCGACCACGCGTCGAGCTGGTGCAGGGGCTCGAGGAAGGTGCCGGCGCCCAGCCGCCAGATCAGGACGACGAGGATCGCGGCGCCGACCGACATGCGGGCCAAAGACCACGAGCCGCGGCTGGGCACCAGCCTGCGGTCTCCGCCCGGGTAGCGCATCCGGTCAACCTCCGTCTTGTCCTGGAGGTATATACGGGCGTGGCGGCGCAATGGTTCACCCGCCATCCAGGACGTCAACCCGGCAGGACCAGCAGATCCTCGTGGCCCACGGTGACGGACAGTCGGCCTTCGTCCGCCTCGGCAAGGCGTCGTCGTCGGTACGAGGTGGCCGCGGCGAGCTCCGGTCGCTGCTCGGATGCCGCAGCCAGCCAGCCGGTGAACCACGCCGCCGCCAGCGCGGACTGGGCCGGGCCAAGCCGCCACGGGCTGCGTCGGACCAGGACGTCGAAGCCCAGCCGGGTGAAGCCCTCGACCGCAGCGCTGACCGCATCGGGCCCGAGCAGTCGGCGAGCGCCGACGCTGCGACGGTGGTGGGCATTGAACGCGTCGGCGACGCATCGGTCGAGCGGGTCGGCCGGTGCCAGCTCGACGCAACCGGTGACGCTGAGCGTGATCAGCACCGGACAGCGCACTCCGGCACAGCTGGAGATGAGTCGTTCGAGCTCGTCTGAGGTCATCACATCCAGCAGCGCCGAGGCGGTGATGAGGCTCGCTCCCGCCAGCTCGTCCGGGTGGAGGCGGGTCACGTCGCGCAGGCGGGTCTGCATGGTGACGGGGGCGCCGTCGGCCGCTGCGCCCGGCGGGTCCGCGGCTGCATGGGTGAGCAGCTCGCCATCTCGGTCGTACAGGATCCAATGCTGGGCGCCGGTCAACTGCGGAGCGAGCCAGCGGGCCATCGACCCGGTGCCGGAACCGAGATCGTGGACGGTCATGCCACCGGCGGCCGGGAGGTATCTGCGGATCTCCTCGACGAGCTCTGGCGCTCGCGCGGCCGCGTCGGCAGGCTCACGCAACGCGAGCCACCCGGGAGGCGTCCGGACCTGTCCGGTCGTCACGCCAGCCCCGCGAGGACGCGCGACATCCGCTCCGCGGTCACGGACCAGCCGAACAACGTGTCGCGGCGCTGCTCGGCGGCCCTCCGCAGCCGTCGTCTCAGCTCGACATCGCCGAGCCAGGCACTCAGCGCCTCGGCCAGTGCAGCCGGGGCGTCTGGTGGAACCAGCAGACCCGGTCGGGCTCCGCCGGACTCGCCATCGATGGCCTGCGGAAGTCCACCGACGGACGTGGCGACCACCGGCAGCCCACGGGCCAGCGCCTCGGTGACGACCATGCCGTAGCTCTCCGACCGGGACGCCAGGACGAGCAGATCGCCGCCTGCGTACGCCGCGTCGAGTGCCGGGCCGGTCAGCGGCCCGGTGAAGCGAACCCGGCCGCCGATGCCATCGGCTCGGGCCTGGCTTTGCAGTCGGTCGACGAACCCCGCATCGCGGCTCAGGCTGCCCACGCATGTGCATTGCCACCCGAGGTGCTGGATCTTCGCCAGCGCGGCCAGCAGCACCTCATGTCCCTTGTTCGGCGTGACCGCAGCCACGCAGAGCAGCTCACCGCCGGTCGCAGTGCCCGGTGCGATGTCCGCAGCATCCACGCCGGGCTCGGCCACGTGAACCCGATCGGGGTGGAGCGAGTATTCCTCGACCAGCCAGCGCCGAGTCGATTCGCCGGGCGTCACGACGGTGGCAGCCGCCGACATCACCGTGGCCTCCCGCCTCGCGACCGCCTCGCCTGATGGGCTGTTGCCCAGCGGCATGTGCGCGAGGATGACCAGACTGAGGCGACGCGCCTCGGGCACGAGCACCTCCGGGGCGGCCGAAGCGATCAGACCGTCGGGCAGGACCACGGCGCCGTCGGGGATAGCGCTGACGACGTCCCGGAGCACCGCCGGGTCGTCCGGAGCCGGCGTCGGCCATAAGCCGGGTACGGCGTGCTCGTGCACCAACCATCCGAGCGCGGCGAGTTCGCAGCTGACCCGGCGATCGTAGACGTTCCCCCCGCTCGGCCGGTCCGGATCGTCGATGCCCTCGGGCACGACGAAGTGGACCTCGGTCACGGCGCTTCGCTCATAGCGACCGCTCGTAGGTCGCCCACGCGACATGCGACTCGTGCAGGGCGACCGCGAGGCCGGCCAGTCGGCTGCCATGGGCACCGAAAGCGCCGGCGCGTACCCGCTCCGCGAGCCGATCGGCGACCACCTTGGCGAGCACCTCGGTCGTCGTGTTCATGCCGTTGAGCGTGGCGTCGTCGTCCAGGTTGTGGTAGGTCAGGTCGCTGAGTACGGCGTGAAGCTCCTGACTCGCGAGTCCGATGTCCACGACGATGCCGTCGTCGTCGAGGTCCGTACCTCGGAAGGTCGCGTCCACGACGTAGGTCGCACCATGCAGGCGCTGCGCGGGTCCGAACACCTCGCCGTGCAGGCTGTGCGCGATCATCATGTGGTCCCGCACGGTCACGCTGAACATCCGATCACCCTTCGTCGTAGCTGACGGTGTGGCAGAGCGCCGGCTGACTCCCGGCCGCGAGCCGCGACATCAAGGCTGGCAACTCGTCGAACGGAGATACGCCGGTGATCAGCGCATCGAAGGCGGGGTCGCGCAGCAGGTCAAGCGCGAGCGCTCTCCGGTCGGCCAGGGTCCGGCTGCCGGACCGGGCCGGGGAGACCGTACCGACCTGGCTGGAACGGATAGTGAGCCGCCCGGAGTGGAAGGCGCCACCGAGCGAGAGCTGAACCTCGGCGTCGCCGTACCAGGACAGGTCGATGACAGTGCCCTCAGGGGCCAGCAGATCCAGTGCGAGTTGGAGTCCGGACGAGGTGGCGCTGGCGTGTACGACCAGGTCACGACCGTCCGCGGCCTCGGCTGGACCGGCGAAGGCCGCGCCCAGCTGGGTCACGACCTCGGCCTTGGCCGGATCCACGTCGACGACGGTGACGTCGACAGCGGGAAACCGGGTCAGGAGCCGCGCGACGCAGCAACCGACCATACCGGCGCCGACGACGGTCACCCGGTCACCGACGAGTGGTGCGGCGTCCCACAGCGCGTTGACGGCCGTCTCCACGGCACCGGCGAGCACCGCCCGCTCCACCGGCACACCGGCGGGTACCGGGAGCACCTCCGCGGCCGGCACCACGTACGCGGTCTGGTGCGGGTAGAGACAGAAGACGGTGCGATCGCGAAGGTCCCGGGGGCCGTGCTCCACCACACCGACGTTGAGGTAGCCGTACTTGACCGGTCCCGGGAACTCTCCCTCCTGGAATGGCGCCCGCATCACGGAGTACTGGCTTCTCGGCACCTGGCCTCGAAAGACCAGGGTCTCGGTGCCGCGGCTGATCCCGGAGCACAAGGTGCGAACCACCACGTCGTCCGCACCTGGCTCGGGCAGCCGGACCGGCCGGATCTCGCCCGCACCGGGCTCGCGCACCCAGAATGCCAAGGCCTCAGTACGCATCGACAGCTCCCCGCTTCCAAGATCCGAACACTAGCAACGTACGTACCTTTGCTGTAGCCATAGCGAGGATGGTGCGAATGCTCGGGATTCGAAGCGGGCCGGCGGTGGGTCTGACAGCGCTGGTTGCTCTGCTTGCCACGCTCGGAATGACCGTCGGCCTCGGCAGTCTCGGCTGGATCGTCGGGCTCGCCTGTGGGGTCGTTCTGAATGCGGCGGTGGCGCGCGGACTGGCACGAAACGGAGTTACCACCCTCGGACCGGGGGATCTGGTGACCCTCTCCCGGGCCATGCTCGCCTGTGGCGTGGCGGCGCTGACCGCGGACTCGATTGTCCGGCCGCCTGCCGTCGCGACGCTGGTGGCGCTCACGGTCGTCGCACTCGTACTCGACGCAGTCGATGGCCGGATCGCGAGACACACGCAGACGACGTCGACGTTCGGCGGGCGGTTCGACGGCGAGGTCGACGCGTTCCTCATGCTGGTTCTGAGCGTGTACGTCGCCCGCGAGGCCGGCGCATGGGTGCTCGCGATCGGCGCCATGCGCTATGTCTTCGCCGCGGCGGGCTGGGCCGTCCCCTGGCTGCGCGGCCAGCTCCCGTACCGCTACTGGCGCCGGGTGGTGACCGCGGTCCAGGGCATCATGCTGGTCGTTGCGGCGGCCGACGTCCTGCCGATCTGGCTGACCGAGGCCGCACTGG
>DATFRX010000177.1:0-6432 GCA_035262905.1 Nocardioidaceae bacterium | reverse complement strand
GGAGGCTCTCCCCATCGTGGGATCAGTCACGACATGGGCGCGGCCTGGCCGGCCACAAACGTGTCGATCACACGCAGATCGTCCGACAGTACGGCGACATCAGCGACTCCGCCCAACCGCAGGTGACCCACGTCGGGTCGGTCGAGGGTTCGTGCGGGGATCTCAGTCGCCGCCGACAGCGCCGTCGCCGGATCGATCCCGACAGTGCAGGCGTTGCGTACGGCCGCGTCCAGCGTGAGTGCGCTGCCGGCCAGACCGCCGGCCGGATTGCGTACGGCGCCGTCGCGTACGTCGAGGGGAACGCCGGCCAGCTCGTACCTGCCATCCGGTCGTCCCGCCGCCGCCGTCGCATCGGTGACCAGCAGGGTCCGGCCCGGTGCGGCGGCGAACACCACGCGCACCGTGTCGTCAGCCAGGTGGTGGCCGTCCACGATCAGCCCCAACGCGATGCCGGGTCTGGCCATGGCAGCACCTGGCAGTCCGGGGCGCCGATGGCGGAAGTGGCTGGTCGCATTGAACAGGTGGGTGACGCCGATCGCGCCGGCGTCGAAGCCGGCATGCGCCTGCTCGGCCGTCGCGTCCGAGTGGCCGACGAATACCCGTACCCCTCGATCGGACAGCTCCCGGATCAGGTCGACGGCTCCTGGCAGCTCGGGTGCGATTGTCGCGGCGACCACCGGGCCCAAACCCAGCCAGCGCCGCATCTCCTCGGCGTCCGGGTCGCGGCGATGCGCGGCCGGGTGCGTGCCGAGTCGTTGCGGCGAGAGGTACGGCCCCTCGAGGTGGACCCCGAGCGGCCGGGCGCCAGCTGCTGTCGGAACGGTGGACAGTGCCTTCGCGAACTCCTTGAGCGCCCGGTCGGTGTCGGTCGCTGCCGCAGTGATCAGGGTCGGCAGCCAGGCGGTCACGCCGTAGCGGGTCATGGTGCGACCGACCGCACGGATGTCAGCCTCGTCGGCCGTCATCAGGTCGACCCCGGCGAAGCCGTTGACTTGAGCGTCGACCAGGCCGGGCGCCGCGATCCGATCACCCCGGGCCGGCGGTAGTCCGATCGCCGCGATCTGGTCGCCCTCGATCGCCACGTCGCCCGGGACCAGGACGCCGTCGACGAGCGCCCGCGCGACGCCGAGTCGTCGGTGGCTCATCAGGCGGCTCCGATGGCTTCGCGTACCCGACCGCCGTGCGCGTCCAGCCGGGCCCGCGCGGTCGCGGCGTCGACTCCGGCCAGCACTGAGACGAGCGCTGTCTTCGGGTGCCAGCCGGCTGCGTCGAGCGCGGCAACCGCCTCAGCATCGCTGACGCCGGCGATCTCGCGAATCAGTCGCCGAGCCCGCCGGCGCAGCTTCTCGTTCGTGGCGGCCACATCGACCATCCAAGGCCCGCAGGTTCTGCCGAGCCGAACCATCGCGGCCGTCGAGATCGCGTCGAGCGCCATCTTCTGCGCCGTACCCGCCGCGAGTCTGGTCGATCCGGCGATGACCTCCGGCCCGGTCGACAGCTCGACCACGACATCGGCGAGGTCGTGGGCCGGGCTGCACACGTTGTTGACGATCGCGATCGTCTCGGCGCCCGCGGATCGACCCGTGGCGAGGCCGGCGAGCACGTACGGCGTCCGGCCCGACGCACTGATGCCGACGATCACGTCACCCGCCCCGGTGTCGATCGCGGTCAGGCTCGTCACCGCGGCGTCGGCGTCGTCCTCCGAATCCTCGACGGCACTGCCGATCGCCACATTGCCGCCGGCCGTGATCGCCAGGATGCGCTCGGGCTCGATGCCGAAGGTCGGCGGACACTCGGCCGCGTCCATCGCCGCCAGTCGGCCGGGCGTACCAGCGCCGACGTAGACCAGCCGACCGCCGCAGTCGAGCGCTCGCTCCACGAGCGACACCGCCGCAGCGATCGCGTCCCGTGCCCCGCGCAGCACCGCCGGGACCGCCGCCTCGGCCGCCAGGACCACGTCGACGATCTCGCCCGGCGACCGCTGGTCCAGGTCCGCGAGGTCGACGCGCGCCTGCTCGGTCGCCAGCAGATCGACGTCGCTCCCGGACTCAGAGGTCATCAGGGCTCCTTCGGAATCGGTCTTGCGGAGACCAACGGTCTAGCTGGGGAAGATGTCGACCAGGATCCGATAGCGGTCGCCGCGATAGACGGAGTGGACGAACTCGACGACCCGGTCGGCACTCGTACGCGATGTGCGTTCGAAGCAGAAGGCGGGTGCACCCGGCTCGATACCGAGCAGCGCGGCCACGTCCGGCTCGGTCAGGCACGGCTCGACGGTCTGGGTGCCGGCGACGATCGCGTGGCCGAACCGATCGGCCAGCACCTCGTAGAACGACGCATCCTCCAGGTCTTCGCCGGTCAGGGTCGGTGCGAGATCGCACGGCACATGCAGGTCCTCCAGCGCCATCGGGATGTCGTCGGCGATTCGGAGCCGGCGCACGTGCAGCACCGGCGAGTTCGGCGCGATGCCGAGCACGGCCGACAGCACCATGCCGGCCGGCGACTCCTGCGCGAAGACCGTGTGACCTCCGGGCCGCAACCCACGTGCCCGCATGTCGGCGGAGAACGACGTGGCCGACAACCGCTGCGTGACCTTGGCGGCCGCGACGAACGTGCCGGACCCGTGCCGCCGGACCAGCCTCGACTCGGCGACCAGGGTGTCGATCGACCGGCGCAGGGTCATGCGCGCGACGCCGAGCTCCTTGGCGAGCTCCCGTTCTGCCGGCAGCGGCTCGCCGGGCACCATCGCCGCGATCAGGGTCTCCAGCCGCTCGCGTACCTGCTGCTGCTTGGTGGTCCCGCGGCCCGTCGACACGGTTCCCATGGACCATTGGTACAACACCGATCCACAAGGGTCTAGCGCCCGTTTCCGGATGCTGCAGCCCCCGATCATCAGCCACTCGTGGCGCGGTCGTCAGCCGCTCGTGGATGATGATCGGAATCGCTAGTCGACCGCGGGGAGCTCGGGGTGGTCGGCGTCGTCCAGGTCGCCGAGCAGGTCGCCGTCGGCGTCGAGGCGCTCGCGTACCTCGGTCGCAGTGAACGTCAGGTCCGGCACCGACTCGCAGGCCTCGACCTCGTCCCACGTCACCGGTGCCGAGGCAGTTGGCTGCGGCCGAGCCCGGAGTGAGTACGCTGCGACCGTCGTCTTGGCCGGGTTGTTCTGGCTCCAGTCGATGAACACCTTGCCGGGCCGGGCCCGCTTCTCCATCGTGGCGACGATCGAGCCGCGATGCGCCCGAGCCAGCCGACCGGCGAGTGCCCTCGCGTACGTCGACGTCTGGTCCGGATCGGTCGTCGACACCGGCACATACAGCTGCAGCCCCTTCGATCCGCTCGTCTTGGCCCACGCCTCGAGTCCGTCGGCGGCGAGCTCCTCGCGGACCAGCTCGGCGACCCGGCAGCACTCGACGATGGTCGCCGGCGCCCCCGGATCGAGATCGAAGACCAGCAGGTCCGGCGGCAGCGCGGCTCCGTCGTCGCCGATCCGCCACTGCGGCACGTGCAGCTCGAGCGCTGCCAGGTTCGCGGCCCACACCAGGGTCGGAAGGTCCTCGATGAGCACGAAGTGTGCGATGTCGCGATTGGTCGAGCTGCCCGGCGTCGGCAGCGGAGCGGTGCGCACCCAGTCCGGAGCGTGCCGCGACACGTCCTTCTCGAAGAAGCCGGTCGCGCCGGCCCCGTTCGGATAGCGCCGGAACGTCACGGGCCGACCCATCAGCCGCGGCAGCAGCGCCGGCGCCACTCCGACGTAGTAGTCGACCACCTCGCCCTTGGAGAAGTCCGCCTCGGGATACAGGATCTTGCTGAGATTGGTCAGGCGCAGGATCCGATCGCCGACCGACACCGAGACCTGCTCGTCAGGCATGACCTCAGCCTCTCAGAACCGCGTCGTCGCCTGCGCATGTCGCCTGGCCTGGGTACCGTTACCGGGAGTACGCGCCGGACGACTCAGCCGGGCGTGCGGTTCGATGACGGAGGTGACTGGACATGCGGTCGATGTGGAAGGGCGCGATCTCGTTCGGCCTGGTGTCGATCCCGATCCAGCTCTACGCGGCCACGGAGAACAAGAACGTCCAGCTGCGCCAGGTGCATGCCGTGGACGGCGGCCGGATCAAGTACAAGCGGACCTGCTCCATCGACGGCGAGGAAGTGCCGTACTCCGACATCGCCAAGGGCTACGAGGCCGGCGACGGCCAGATGGTGGTGCTCACCGAGGAGGACATGTCCGAGCTGCCGCTGCCGAGTGTGCAGGGCATCGAGGTGCTCGAGTTCGTGCCGCTGGAGGCGATCGACCCGATCCAGTACGACCGGACCTACTACGTCGAGCCGCAGCAGGCCGCGGTCCGGCCGTACGTACTGTTGCGCGACGCACTGGTGAAGTCCGGACAGGTCGCGATCGCCAAGGTCGCACTGCGCCAGCGCGAGAGCCTGGCCCTGCTCCGGGTCCGCGACGAGGTCGTCGTGCTCACCACGCTGCTGTGGCCGGACGAGGTGCGGGTGCCGGCCTTCGGCTTCCTCGACGAGGAGCCGCCGGAGCTGCGCTCGCAGGAGATGGACATGGCCGGCGCGCTGATCGACTCGATGGCGGAGCCGGAGTTCGATCCCGACGAGTACTCCGACAGCTACCGCGAGGCACTCGAGTCGGTCATCGAGGCCAAGCTGACCGGCCAGGAGATCGTCGCCGAGCCGGCCGCCACCGGTGAGCAGGCCGACGTGATCGACCTGATGTCGGCGCTCGACGCCAGCATCAGCGCGCGCAAGGGCGCCAAGAAGGCCGCGAGCAGCTCGAGCGACAAGGCGCCGGCGAAGAAGACCGCCAAGAAGTCGACGGCCAAGAAGGCCACTGCGAAGAAGACTGCCAAGAAAACCACGGCGAAGAAGACCACGAAATCGGCCGAGTCGAAGACGCGAAAGCGCAAGAGCGCCTGACGACATGCCGACACGGCGGCGTCAATGCCGTGGTCTGTCAGGCGGTCGTGTTACCAACGCAGTTATGAGTACGAGTCCCGTGGACGACGGCCTCCTGCGTTGCGGTGGCACGCTCGTGGTCCACGTCGACGGCGGCATGGAGTGCACCGAGCCGCACTGTGAGGAGCTGGATCCGATCGGTCATCGGCTGGTGCTCGACTGTGACGACGTCGACGGGGGCTGCGACTGCGAGCACACCACGGTCGTCAGCGCCGAGCTGGCCGGCTGACCGAGCGCTAGCTGCCCACGCCGCAGGCCGTGTGCCTCGGGGTCAGTCGCCTGGGCACACGAGCCCTGACTCGTATGCCAGCACGACGGCCTGTACCCGATCCCGCGAGCCCGTCTTGGCGAGTATCCGGCTCACATGAGTCTTGATCGTGGGCTCGGCCAAGTGGAATCGCTCGGCGAGCTCGGAGTTGGACAGTCCGCGGCCGATCTGGCGGAGTACGTCAAGCTCGCGCGACGTGAGCTCTGCGAGTCGTGGATCCGAGTCGTCCGGGAGCCGTCGCGCTGTCCACTCGTTCAGCAATCGACGCAGGATCGACGGCGCCAGCAGAGAGTCTCCGCGCGCCACGACCGCGATGCCAGAGATCAGATCATCCGGCGGAACTGTCTTCAGCAGGAAGCCGCTCGCCCCGGCCCGAAGCGATTCCACGACATGGCGGTCCATGCCGAACGTGGTCAGCATCAGCACCTTCGTGGGCAAGCCCGCCGACACGATCTCTCGGGTCGCCTCGATGCCGTTGAGCCGGGGCATCTGGATATCCATCAGCGCGACATCGGGTCGATGATCGCGGGTGGCGGACACAGCAGCGATCCCGGACGCCGCTTCGGCGACGACCTCAAGGCCCGGCCGCGACTCGATGACCATCCGCAGCCCGCTGCGGAAGAGTTCCTCGTCGTCGGCGATCACAACGCTTGTCATGGCGTGGTTCCGATCGGTAGCACCGCGTGGACCCGGAACCCGCCGTCTGGGGCTGGACCGGTGTCCAGGGTGCCGCCGAAGACTTCGACGCGCTCGCGCAGCCCCAGCAATCCTCGCTGCGTTCCCGAGCTGGATCGGGGGCCAGAGCCGCCGTCGTCCTCGACCAGCACTGTTAGTGCTGCGTCTGAGCACGTGAGTCGGACCTGGACATGTGGGCTGTTGGCGTGCTTGGCAGTGTTGGTCAGTGCTTCCTGCACCACGCGGTAGGCGCACAGCTCGAGTGCGGCCGGCAGCGGCCGAAGGTGATCATCGTTCAGGGCGACTTGCGCGCCGGCCAGACGGGCATCTTCGATCAGGTCGGGGAGCCCATCCAGCGACGGAAGGGGCGCGAGCTCGTCGAGACCCACGCCTCGTAGCAGGTCCAGCATCCGGGCCATCTCGGCGGTCGCCGTCCGACCGGCCTGCTGCACCGCGGCGAGAGCGGTCCTCGCCCGATCGGGGTCGCTCACGATCAGATGCTCGGCGGCCGCGGCCTG
>DATFRX010000176.1:0-15387 GCA_035262905.1 Nocardioidaceae bacterium | reverse complement strand
CGGTGACGTCGAGGAGGACCAGGAAGTACCCGGCGCAGAGGGCGACCGTCAGCAGGCGAAGACGGCGCATCGGCAGACCATCCATCTGATCCAGCGTGCCCACGGAATGCTTCGGCGTACAACGAAGCGATTCGGCTCCCGCCCGTAGAGTTCTGGGCTGTGAAGGGCTCGCTGCTGGTCGCCGGTACGACCTCGGATGCGGGCAAGAGCGTCTTCACCACCGGCCTGTGCCGGCTGCTCGCTCGCCGCGGCGTACGGGTGGCGCCGTTCAAGGCGCAGAACATGTCGAACAACTCGATGGTGGTCGACGGTCCGGACGGTCACGGCGCCGAGATCGGCCGGGCGCAATGGATCCAGGCAGTGGCGGCCGGCGCGACTCCCGAGGTCGCGATGAACCCGGTGCTGCTGAAACCGGGCAGCGATCGACGCAGCCATATCGTGCTCAATGGCCGGCCGGCGGGACACATCGAGTCGTACGAGTTCGCCGGCGGCCGGGCAGCCCTCGCGCAAGCAGCGTTCGCGGCGTACGACGACCTGGCCGACCGCTTCGACGTCGTCGTCTGCGAGGGCGCGGGCAGCCCGACCGAGATCAACCTGCGCGAGCACGACTACGTCAACCTCGGACTCGCCCGGCACGCCGACCTGCCGGTCGTGGTCGTCGGCGACATCGACCGTGGCGGGTTGTACGCCGCGCTCTACGGCACGGTGGCGCTGCTCGAGCCGGCCGACCAGCGACTCGTCGCCGGCTACGTCGTGAACCGGTTCCGCGGCGACGAGACTCTGCTGGCGCCGGCCAATCGGGAGATCGAGCGACTCACCGGACGCCCGGTGCTCGGGGTGCTGCCCTGGAGCCCGGATGTCTGGCTCGACTCCGAGGACGGTCTCGACGTCACGAGCCGAGCGGCGGCGACCGACGATCCCCTGCGCGTGGCTGTCGTGCGACTCCCCCGGATCAGCAACTTCACCGACGTGGATGCGCTCGGCCTGGAGCCGGCCGTCGAGGTACGGTTCGCCGCCCGACCCGCCGACCTGACCGACGCCGATCTCGTCGTACTCCCCGGCACCCGGTCGACGCTGGCGGACCTGGCCTGGCTACGCGAGCGCGGGCTGGATCGCGCCATTCTCGACCATGCGGCCGCGGGTCGACCGGTGCTCGGCATCTGCGGCGGCTTCCAGCTGCTCGGCCGGACGATCAACGACCCCGACGGCGTCGAAGGGCCACCCGGCACACCCGTCGACGGCCTCGGGTTGCACGACGCCGCCACGGTGTTCACGCGGGACAAGGTGCTGCGGCTCGCTCATGGCAGAGCGCTCGGCGCGGAAGCGGACGGCTACGAGATCCACCACGGTGTCGTGACGACGACCGAAGCGGAGTTCCTCGGTGGAGCGCGACGGGGCCAGGTCTACGGCACGATGTGGCACGGCAGCCTGGAGTCCGACGCCTTCCGGCAGGCGTTCCTGGTCGAGGTCGCGGCCGCCGTCGGCAGGAGCCACAGTCCGTCCGGAGTCAGCTTCCAATCCGCTCGACAGGCCCGCATCGACCTGCTGGCCGACCTGATCGACAAGCATGTCGACGTCGACGCCCTCGTCACGCTGATCGACCAGGGCGTACCGACCGGCCTGCCGATCCTGCCGCCGGGCGACTCGCGATAGGTCAGTGACCGGAGGCGATCGCGCCTGGAAGCCAGTCCTCGTAGTGAGTCGGGCCAAGCAGCGCGCCCTCGTCGGGGACCAGGGTCCGCTGGCTCAATGCGGCACCGAAGTAGCGAGCGCTGTCGTCGGCCACCACCTCGCGCGCGTCGTCGCGGGCCTGCAGACTGCGACGTACGAGCTCGTCGAGACGGAACTGCTCGGGTCCACCGATCTCGACCATCCCGTTGCGCGGCTCGCCGACCGCGACCTGCGCCACGGCGCTCGCCACGTCCTCGGCCGCCATCGGCTGCACCAGCACCGGCGCCACTCGTACGGTGTTTCCCTCGGTGGCGTCGTTGGCGATGGCCATGACGAACTCGAAGAACTGCGTCGCGTGGACGATCGAGTACGGGATCGACGACTCCTCGATCAGCGCCTCCTGCACCTGCTTGGCGCGCATGTAGCCGCTCTCCGACAGCCGATCGGTCCCGACCACGGACAGCGCGACATGGTGCCGCACACCGGCGGTCGCTTCGGCCGCGAGCAGGTTGCCGGTCGCCGTCTGGAAGAAGCTGAGCGCGGGCTCGGCGTCGAACGACGGCGAGTTGGACACGTCGACGAGCACCTCGGCACCAGCCAGTGCATCGGCCAGACCCTCGCCCGTCAGGCTGTTCACTCCCGTGTTGGGCGAGGCATTCACCGCCTCGTGGCCGTCGCCGCTCAGCTTCGCCACGACCTTTGATCCGATCAGCCCGCTACCGCCGACGACGACGATCTTCATGAGGTCCTCCCGTGAGATCCAGGCCCAGCCGACGCCGAGTCATCGTGGTCCGAAGAGTCTTCCATACCCCTGTATCTCCAACGGCGCTTCGACCGCGTCGAGCACAGCCCACAGCAGCACCTGGTTCGACTCGAGTACGGGACGGCCCAGCAGCTCCTCCAGGGCCTCGATCGCAGCGGCACATCGGAAGCCGTTGCCGCCGATGAACACCGCCTCCGCCGCGTCGCCCACATGTCGGGAGACCCACTCGACGACGGCTGCCGGCACGATCCGACTCGGCGTCGCCACCGATCGCATAAGCGGACGTCGTCGACGCGTAGCCGATGACGTCGATCGACCCGGGCGTGAATCCCGCGGCGGCCTTCGCCAGGACATCGGGAGCAGCGGCGGCAGACAGCTCCGACGGCGCCACCGGAGGCCGGTCCGTATCGCCGTCACCGGCGACCGAGACCCGAGCGACCTGCGTCGTGACCGGTCCGGACGCCATCTCGGGGAGCTCGACCTCCGGCCCGGGGGCCGCATGCGGCGTCAGCACTCCGACCGTCACCTGGTTCGTCACGTGGCCGGAGCCTAGCCAAGCGCCCATGAGCGGGACTCGTCATGGCGCCTAGTGGCCAACTGCGTCCGATATCTACCCAAGGGCGCTCGGCAGCCCTTACGGTTGGGCCCGGCGCGCCCGCGACGGCGCCGAACTCCAACCCAACCGGAGGGACGATGCTTCGAGCGCATGCATCGAGACGACGAACGAGGATCCAACTGGCCGGCGGGCTGGTCGCCACGCTGGCCGCCGCTTCACTCATCACCTCCGCCACCCAGGCCGCACCCGGCCATGGCGCGGCGGCCACGTCCGCAGACCACGGGCACGTCTTCAAGAACAACGGACACGCCATCTCCAGTGCCACCGGCGGCTCCGACCTGGCCAGGGTCAAGGACTTCCTGCGTTCCAAGGGCGTCAACGCGGCCACGCTCAAGTCGTTGCGTACGACCGGCGCGTCCTGGACGTTCCGGGGCGTGA
Source organism: Nocardioidaceae bacterium (assembly GCA_035262905.1). Classification (GTDB taxonomy): domain Bacteria; phylum Actinomycetota; class Actinomycetes; order Propionibacteriales; family Nocardioidaceae; genus DATFRX01. Next base: position 11,959 of record DATFRX010000176.1, on the reverse strand, counting down.
GCCATCAGCGATTCGTACAGCAGGTCGGCGGCCTGCGGGTCTACGACGCCGAGGCCAAGGCCGCGTACAACTCCGACGGCGAGCTGATCCACCTCATCGACTTCATCAGTCCGGTACGCGACGCCGGTGTGAAGCCGGCCGGCAAGGGAACCGACGCGGCGTTGAAGGCAGCCGTCAAGGACCTCTACCCGGCTCGGTCGATCAGCACCAGGCAGACCGGCCGCGCGGCGACGACCACGACGTTCGCCAAGGGCAGCAAGTTCCTGACCGGTCCGCAGGTCGAGCAGGTTGCGGTGCCGAACGGCGACGGCAGCTTCTCCGCCGGCTACGTGGTCGAGACCTGGGACACCGCCAGCAACGACCTGTACTCCACGCTCGTGAGCGGCAACGGCACGGTGGTTTCCCACGAGTTGCGTACGGCGCAGGACGAGTACAACGTGTTCACCGAGGACCCCGGCAAGACGCCGCAGACGGTCGTCCAGGGTCCCGGGTCCGGCAATGCCCAGTCGCCGGCCGGCTGGCTGTCCGGGTCGTCGCAGACCTCGGTCAACATCAGCGGCAACAACGCGCACGCGTACCTCGACGCGGTGTCGGACAACAAGCCCGACCCGGGCGGCAACCCGATCACCGACGGTCGCTTCCTGACCGCGGCCGACCTGGGAGCGCAGCCGTCCACCGAGGACAACCGAGAGGTCGCGGTCCAGAACCTCTTCTACCTCAACAACATCATCCACGACACGCTCTATGACGCCGGCTTCACCGAGGCCGCGGGCAACTTCCAGGAGGACAACTTCGGCCGCGGCGGCAGCAAGAGCGATTCGGTCGACGCCGAAGCGCAGGATGGTGGCGGGACCGACAACGCCAACTTCGCGACTCCGCCGGACGGCGTGAACCCCCGGATGCAGATGTACCTGTGGACCGGGCTCGGAACCCACCGGGTCGTCGTGCATCGATCCGGTGGCGACGTGAGCTACCAGGCGCAGGGCGCGGGCTGGGGTGCTCAGCTCGACCAGACCGGCGTGACCGGAACCCTGGCAGTGGCCGACGACGGCACGGCGCCGACGACCAACGCGTGCGAACCGTTGGTGGGCGACTACACCGGCGAGCTCGTGATCGCCGACCGCGGTAGCTGTGACTTCACCGTCAAGGCCGGCAACGTCCAGCGCGCCGGTGGCGAAGGCATCATCGTCGCCAACAACACCGAAGGTGCACCGTTCACGATGGGCGGGGACGACCCCAGCGTCTCGATCGCCGGCGTGATGGTGTCGCAGTCCGACGGTGCCGCTGCCAAGGCCGACGCCGGCACGAGCACCACGATCAAGCTCGCCGACAACCCGCCGCTGAGTCGGGACGGCGACGTCGACTCCGACGTCGTCTGGCACGAGTACGGTCACGGCCTGACCTGGCGGATGATCGGCAAGATGAGCGGACCGCTCGCCGGCGCCATCGGCGAGGGCATGTCCGACGTCCTGTCCGTGATCGCCAACGAGGACGACCGGGTGGGCGAGTACTCCGCCAGCGATCCGCTCGGGATCCGCACGGCACCGTACGACAACTACCCGCGCACGTACGGCGACATCACCGGCAGCGAGGTGCACCTCGACGGTGAGGTCTACGGCGCCATCGGATGGCGGCTGCTGCAGCTCTACCAGGCAGCCGGCATCGACAAGAGCGTGCTGCTCGCCGACCTGGTGGACGGCATGAACTACACGCCGAGGGAGCCGACCTACGAGGCCATGCGCGACGGCATCCTCGACGGTCTCGCCGCGTCCGGCAACAGCGACCGCGCCTGCATGGTGTGGAAAGCGTTCGCCGAGTACGGCGTCGGCGTCGGTGCCCAGGGCGTCGTGAAGGGCAAGCGAGCGATCGTCACCGAATCGTTCGAGCTGCCTGCCACGTGCCAGCCCTGATCGAGTGACGCGTAGGGCCCGGGGGACGAGCTCCTCCGGGCCCTTCCGCGTCTGCAGCCGGCGTCGGCGAACGGCATCGGCACCAATCCGCGCCTAGCGGCGGCGACGAACTCCCATCGGATCAGCCTTCAGACCAATGGGGACTTCACCATGCACCGCAACGCATCCATCCTGGGCAAGACGCTCGCCGCGATCATCGCCGTCGCGGGACTGCTTGCCGTACAGACCGCCATGGCGGCTCCGTCGCACGCCGTCTCGGGCCTGACGCGAGTGACGAAGGTCAGCGCGTCCAACTCCAACACCAACAAGCAAGTCGCGGCCGTGTGCCCGGCCGGCAAGCGCGTCCTCGGCGGCGGCGCCGAGATCGTCAACGGCCAGGGCCAGGTCGTCCTGCAGCAGCTGCAGCCGCGCAGCACCGCCACCGACGACCGGTTCGTGGCCGGTGCGCGTGAGGACGGCGACGGCTTCGCCGGTGCCTGGCGGCTTCGGGCATTCGCGGTCTGCGCCGACCCGCTGGCCGGACAGCAGATCATCGCGAGCACGGCACCGCTCAGCTCGGACGGCCAGCAGAGCCTGGTCGGACTCTGCCCGACCGGCCAGCGCGAGGTCGGCTTCGGCGGCAAGATCAACAATGGCGCCGGCCAGGTCCGGCTCACCGACCTGTACGACTTCTTCGGTCCGCCGAGCTCGCTGCTCATCGTCGGCGCCCGAGAGGATCCCGACGGGTACGCCGGGCAGTGGAGCCTCTCGTCGTACACCATCTGCGCTGACGAGTCGGCCACCGACGGCTTCGTCCTCGCCGGCGCTCTCAGTCCGACCAACTCGCAGAACAAGTCGGTCACTGTCACCTGCCCGGCCGGCACCCAGGTGCACACCTCGGGCGCGCGGCTACGCGTCGACCAGATCGGTCAGACGACCAGCAACGCCCTCGTGATCGACAAGGTCAGCGTCGACCCGTCCCTGACCAGCGTCACCGTGCGTACCGTCGAGGACCAGAACGGGACCACGGGCGCCTGGTCCGTCGTGGCATTCGCGCTCTGCGCCCCACCCGGCTAGTCAGGCGCATCGTCTGGGTCGAGCGGCCGTCCGCGTGGGCGGCCGCTCGGCCTTGCCGGCAGGCGTCCGATTCCTTCAAGACGCCACGCATACGACTGCTTAGTGTCGGAGCCATGACCGTACGACTCGAGGCCGCCCGACAGTTCGTCTACGCCAACGCTCGAGTGCTGGAGCGCCATCGGCTCGCCGCCCTGCTCGACGACGATCCCGCCGAGCGCGTGGTCGAAGCACTCCTCCCCTATCGCAATCCCGACGGCGGATTCGGCCACGCCCTAGAGCCCGACGTGCGATGTCCCGGCAGCCAGCCGGCGGCCGCCCTGTCCGCACTCGAGGCATTCGCCGAGGCCGGCGCGCAGCCCGGTGCGATCGTGACCGACGCGGTGGACTGGATCGACTCGATCGCCGGCCCTGACGGTGGCGTGCCGAGCGTGCTTCCGTCCGCGGTCGGCTTCCCGCGAGCACCGTGGATGGAGCCGAGCGAGGAGTCCGGCTTCCTCACGTACGCGCTGACCGCCCAGCTCCACCACCTCGGGGTCGACCATCCCTGGCTCGACCGCGGCTCAGCCTGGTGCTGGAAGCAGCTCGACGCTGCCGACGACATCGGGGGCTACACCGTGAAGTTCGCACTCGACTTCCTCGATGCGACTCCCGACCGGGACCGCGCGGCGGCCGTCGTGGTGCAACTGCGCGCAGCCGTACGGGCCGACGGCACGGTCCCGGTCCCGGGCGGTGTCGAGGGCGAGCAACTCACGGCGACGCAGCTCTCCCCCTCGCCGGGGACACCGAGCCGAGCGCTGCTGACCGAACAGCAGATCGCCACGGATCTGGATCGGATCGAGGCCGGACAGCTGGACGACGGCGGCTGGGACTTCGAGTTCCTGCACTGGTCGCCCGGCCAGAGTATCGAGTGGCGCGGCATCGCCACCCTGCTGGCGCTGCGCACACTCAAGCTCAACGGCCGACTGTCGGACTAGGCACCCGACTCGGGCACGGATTCGCGAGCGGACTTGATCGGACCGCGTACCAGCCACACCGCCGCGAGGCCGACGCCGACCCCGAGGATCGTGTCGGCGAGGCGAAGGATCGGCTCCTCCCACGGGCTCGGGCTGGGAGCGGCAATGACCATAATCACCGCTGTGGTGATCCCGGCCGTCACGATCTCCTGCTCATGACCGAAGAGCTTCAGGATCACCGTGCCGAGCCCGATGATGACGGCCAGACCGAGCGGGCTGAACGGGAAGATCAGCAGATAGACCAGGCAGAGTACGAAGCTGAGCAGGGTGGCGATGATCCGCGAGTAGGCGGCATGAACGCTGTCCTGGTAGACGAACCGGCAGACGAAGAGCGTGGCGACGACCGACCAGAGGCCACCGATCTGGTCGTCCTCCTCTGACAGGGAGTGGATCGCGGACAGACCGTGCGCCGCCAGCAGATAGCTCGCCAGGGCCGCGATCGCGAGGACGAACCCGTCGAGCAACGCCGGGCGAACCGAGCCGACCTGGACGGTGAATCGCCCTGCCATCGCCCCGCCTCCCTCGTCGTCCCTCCTCCATCATCACGGCTACGTCGGCGATCCCGCCACGTCCGGATCTACACTGCGGTCACCCTCAACGCGAGGAGGAGCCATGCCGATCGCGGACTTCGAGCGCTACCCGCTGACCTTCGGACCGAGCCCGGTGCATCGACTCGACCGACTCACGCAGCACCTCGGTGGAGCCCAGATCTGGGCCAAGCGAGAGGACTGCAACTCCGGGCTGGCCTTCGGCGGCAACAAGACCCGAAAACTCGAGTACATCGTGCCCGACGTGCTCGCGTCCGGCGCCGACACACTGGTGTCGATCGGGGGCTACCAGTCCAACCACACCCGCCAGGTCGCCGCCGTGGGCGCCAAGCTCGGGCTGAAGGTACGGCTGGTCCAGGAGCGCTGGGTCGACTGGGACGACCCGGTCAACGACCAGGTCGGCAACATCCTGCTGTCCCGGATCATGGGCGCCGACGTCCGGCTCGACCCGGCCGGCTTCGACATCGGCATCCGAGAGTCGTGGCAGGAGGCGCTCGATGACGTCGAAGCCCAAGGTGGCAAGGCCTATCCGATCCCGGCTGGCGCGTCCGAGCACCACCTCGGCGGACTCGGCTTCGCCAACTGGGCCTACGAGGTGGCCGAGCAGGAACGGCAGCTCGGTGTCTTCTTCGACACCATCGTGGTGTGTACGGTCACCGGCTCGACCCATGCCGGGATGATCGCCGGCTTCGCTGCGCTGGAGGATGTTGGCGGGCGACCGAGACGGCTGCTCGGGATCGACGCCTCGGCCACCCTCGACCGCACCCGCGACCAGGTCGGCCGGATCGCCCGGCACACCGCGGAGCTGATCGGATTCGACCGCGACCTGCGCGACGACGAGATCGTGCTGCTCGAGGGCTGGGCCGGCGACTACTACGGCATCCCGGTCGACTCGACGATCGAGGCCATTCGGCTTTCCGGCCGGCTCGAGGGCATGATCATCGACCCGGTCTACGAAGGGAAGTCGATGGCCGGCCTGGTCGACCTGGTCACGTCCGGTGACATCCCCAGCGACTCCACCGTGCTCTACGCCCACCTCGGCGGCCAGCCCGCGCTCAACGCCTACAGCGGGATCTTCGACAGCTAGGCCTGTGCGGAATATCGATCGGAGGGCCAACGCTCGTCGCCGAGGGGCTTTCGGCCCTGGCGACGGCGGCGCTGGCGGGGCCTACCGTCCGAGTGTGTCCACAGAGCTCGAACGCATCGTCCGGAAACTCTTCGACGACTTGGACCAGGCGAACTACGGCGCGCTGGTCGAGCGCGCTGCAACCGACGTGCAGGCGGTCGAGGAGATTCGACGACGATGGATGCGCAGCCGCGATGACCTCAAGGACTACTTCGCTCAGTTCGATGGGGTCATCTCCGGCGCCAAGTCTGAACTCACTGACATCCACGAGACGAGCTGGGAAGACACCGGCCTGGTGACGTTCTGGCTCGAGCAGAGCTACGTGCTCGACGGCGAGGAGCAGCATGTGTCGGCACCGACCAGCATGCTGTTCCGGCGCGAGGACGGAGACTGGAAGTTGGTGCTGGCGCACTCTGTTCCGGTCTCTGAAGAGGACGATCACTGACCCCGCGGACAACGCCGCCGCTCCGCATGCTCGTGCAGTCGATCCTGCCGATTGAACCAATCGGGCCCGCGCTGCGTGTCGTACTCGTAACGAACTATGCGCTGAAGGTGGCGATTGAAATGCCGGACACGAGTCCGCAGAGCAGAAGCAATACCAAGTACTGGATCATCGGCGGCCTGATCGTGCTCGCGATCATCGTCGTGCTCGTTGCCATGTCGGGTGGCGGCGGCGGCACCGGCGGTGGCTACTAAGACGCCTGACGACTTGCCGCTCCACTGGCGGTAGGCAAATCCCGAGACTCGCCGGCGTGTTTCGGGATTCGGCTACCGCCAGTGGAGCGGTGGCGCACGGTACGCCTGAGCCGAAGCTGATGGGGTTACATGCCGAGCCGGAGAGGTCTACTATCCGACTCATACACGTCGCATAGTTGACGTCCCCAGGAGGGATCGGGCATGGCAGCTCCGGACAAGGTCAAGGGCAGGGTCATCGACGCGCACAGCCACATCGGTGAGATGGAGGCGTGGGCGTTCTACAACCTCAAGGAGCCCGTGAAGCCGACCGTCTACGAGTTCGCCGACGCGAACGCGTACCTCCGACGCCTGGACGACGCCGGTGTCGAGCGCGGACTGATCCTGCCCAACTACGGGATCCCGGTCCAGAGTCAGCCGTTCTCGCTGAACGATCTGGTCCTCGACTCGATCAAGTCCAGCGACCGGCTGACCGGCGGCCTCTGGGTGTCGTTCCTCCCGCAGAACAAGGAGATGACCCTCAAGGCGCTCGAGAACGCCGGTGAGTCCGGCATCGTCGCCTTAAAGACGACCTTCCTGCTCGGCGGCAATCCCGACCCCGGCACCTGGGACGACGACACTCGCGAGATCGCCGAGGCCTGCTTCGACGCGGCCGAGGCGAACGACCTGACCTTCCACTTCCACACCAGCGCCGGCGGCACCTCGGACATCAACAACTTCATCCCGCTCGTCGAGCAGTACGGCAAGCGGATCAAGATCTACCTGGTCCACTTCGGCGGCGGCGTCAGCGGGCACATCAAGCTCGTGCCGCAGTTCCTCGACTGGGTCGAGGAGGGCTACCGGGTCTACTGCGACACCACCTGGACGATCGGCTTCGGCGCCCGCTGGCTCATGACCGAGATCGAGCGCCGTGGGATCGGTGAGGACCGGGTGCTGTTCGCGTCCGACGAGCCGTGGAGCGACTTCTGGGGCGAGTACTGGAAGATCAACGGCGCCCCGGTCAGCGACGAGCTCAAGCAGCGCATCCTCTACCAGAACTACGAGGAGCTGTACGGCGGCTAGCCGCGCGAGCGAACCCCCGGATCCACTGGGGGTAGGCAAATCCCGAGACACGCCGGCGTGTTCCAGGATTTGGCTACCGCCAGTGGGCGGAAACGCTACGAGTCGCGCAGCGCGATCCAGATGGCGCGAGCCGACTTCGATCGCTCGTTGGCCCAATGGTGCGGCTGGTCCCCCATGAAGTGCAGCGCGTCGCCCGGACCCACCTCGTAGGTCGTCCCGTCTATCTCGAACACGATCGTGCCCTCGAGGCTGAACACCAACTCCTCGCCGGCATGGATCAGCGGCTTGCTCCCGCTGTTCGCGCCGGGCTCCACGGTCGCGACCGCAGCGGCACTTCGGAACGGCGAGTACGGCCCGGACACGCCGGCGAGCTCCAGTCCCTCGTGCGGCGTGAACACCGCCGGCCGATTCGACTTGGGAGTGAACGCGACCGGCTCGGGCGGCCCCTCGTCCTGCTCGACGAAGTAGGTCACCGGATGATCCAGAGCGGTCGCGATCTTCAGCAGCGTCGTGATCGTCGGAACCATGTCGTTGCGCTCGATCTTGTGGATCGCCGCCGCCGAGACCTCCGCCTTGCTCGCCAGTTGCTGCAGCGAGAGCCGCTGCTCCTGACGCAGCTTCTTCACCTTCGGCCCGATCGAGCTGACGATGCCCTCGACGTGCTGTTCGACGCGGACCCCCCTGGTCGTTCCTTTGGTCATGGCTGCCCCTGTCCCTCTTGCCGCAAGCCCTCTTGACGCAAGGAAGGCATGGAATATAGTAAACGAAAGTCAATCATGGTGGGCGATCCTCGGGTCGCCCACATACATGGAGGCGTCACGTGGCGCGCAGAATCGTAATCGTCGGCGGTGGTGCAGCTGGCATGGGCGCGGCCGGTGGCGTCAAGGCCGTCGATCCCGAGGCAGAGGTCGTCGTCTACACCGGATTCGACGACGTCGCCTACAGTCCGTGCGGCATTCCGTACGTCCACGGCCGGGAGATCGAGAACTTCGAGAAGCTGTTCCTCGCGTCCAAGCAGGCCTACGTCGACGCCGGGATCGACGTGCACTACAACGCCGACGTCACGGGGGTCGACGTTCGAGGCAAGACGGTGCAGGTCGCCGGCGAGGGCGAGGTCTCGTGGGACCGGCTCATCCTCGGCACCGGATTCAACTACGCCGACCCGGGTGTTCCCGGCGGGGATCTCGACGGTCTCTACTACGTGAAGAACATCCGCGAGGCGATCGAGTGGGACAAGGTCCTGGACACGGTCAAGAAGGCAGTCGTCGTCGAAGCCTCGCCGCTCGGGGTCGAGATGGTCACTGGTCTGGCCCATCGCGGGATCGAGACGCACCTGGTCGACCCGAGTCCCTGGCCGATGTCCGAGGTGGCAGACCCCGACATCATGGCTCCTGTCGAGGAGTCCTGGGGTGAGCTCGGAGTCATTTCGCATTTCAATACGACACTGACGGCCTTTGTCGGAGACGGCAAGGTCTCAGCGGTCCAAACCTCCGACGGCGAGATCCCGGCCGACCTGGTCGTGGTCTGCACCCACAAGGAGCCGAACACCAAGCTCGGCGCCGCCGCCGGCCTCAAAACCGGCTCCACCGGCGGCATCATCGTCGACGAGCGGATGGCCACGTCGGCCCCGGACGTCTTCGCCGCCGGCGACTGCACCGAGATTCCGCACGGACTCAGCGGCGTACCCCTCCAGGGGCTGACCGGCAGCCACGCCTACGCGCAGGGCAAGGCGGCCGGCATCAACGCGGGCGGCGGCTCCCGGGCCTACAGCGCGGTCTACGTCCCGTGGGGCACGGCCGCGGGCAAGTGGATCATCGGCGGCGCGTCGTTCGGCGAGACCACCGCGACGGCACTCGGCATCCCGTACGTCCTCGGCCAGGCGCAGGGCATCTCTCGCGCTCGCTACTACCCCGGTGTGAAGCCGGTGAAGGTCAAACTGCTGGCCGAGCCGGGCAGTCTCCGGCTGATCGGCGCCCAGATGGTCGGCGGCGAGGGGATCAAGGAGCGGGCCGACTTCCTGGCCGTGGCGGTGAAGTTCGGACTCACCCTGCACGACCTCGCGCGGATGGAGAACGTCTACTCACCGGCGATCGGGGCGCTCAACGAGCCCATCGTGGTCGCCGCCCAGAACGGTCTCGACTCCGCGTCGAAGGCATGACATGTCCTTCTCCCGATGGCTGCGGAGCAACTCGGAGCACTATCTGCTGATCGCGGCGCAAGGCCGGATCGCCAAGCAGCAGGGCACCCGAGCACCCCGCAAGCCGCACGGCTTCGCGGACTTCTTCTGGCTGCGGATCTTCGTGCCGATCTACCGCATCCTGCCCTGGTCGCTGCGTCACCGGGTCATGCGAGCCATGCCGGGCAGCCACCGTCGTACGTGGACACCACCGCCCGAACCACACGGTTCTGCCCTGGAGTCCTATTCACCGAGTAGTTCCAACCCAACAGAGAGGAAGTCTGGCAATGGCAGAGATCGTGGGTGAGCGGGTCCAGAAGGGCGACGCGATCGTCGACTACGACGACAAGGTCTTCGAGGACATCCAGGCGGAGCCGGGCGACAGCGCGTACATCCTGATGCACACCGTGCCCTTCGAGGGCTCCGTCGGCCTGGTCAACATGCTGACGGCGACCCGGATCAACCGGAAGGGCTTCGACACGCACCTGGTGCTCTACGGCCCCGGCTCGCTGATGGCAGCGGCCACCCGTGGTTACCCCAAGGTCGGCGACGAGGCGTTCCCGGGCGCACTCGGCTACAACAAGCAGCTCCAGACGTTCATGGACGAAGGCGGTCACGTCTATGCGTGCCGGTTCTCCGCCGCCGCTCTGTACGGCATGCGCGAGATCGACATGATGGAAGGCGTCAAGCCGATCAACCCGCTCGACGTCCTCGACTCGGTGCTGACCGCTCGGCGCGCGGGCGCGCTGATCATGCAGACCTGGACGGTCTGACGGTCGAAACGACCGGATGCGGTGCCGCCGCCCGCCAGCGCGGCGGCACCAGGGCGTGACGTCGTACGGCTGGACGGCGTCACGTGGTGGTTTGGGCCGACCGCTCGTACAGTCGCGCGTGCTCGTCGGCGGCCCGTTGCCAGCTGTACGCCCGGACGACGGCGCGTCCACCGCTCACCAGTGTCTGCCGCATGACCTCGTCGGTGGCGATCCGGCGCATCCCCGCCGCCAGTGAATCGGGGTCGGCGACCTTGGTCATCAAGGCGGACTCGTCCGGGGTCAGGTATTCGCGCAGCACCGCGATGTCGCTCGACACCACCGGAAGCTCCGCTGCCATCGCCTCCATGACCGCCAGACCCCAACCCTCCTTCGTGGACGGGAAGGCCAGCGCATCGGCGCTGCGATACCACTCGTGCAACTCCTCGTCGGTCAGCGAGCCGGCCAGGATCACGTCGCGACCGACCTCGAGTCCGAGCTCTGGCAGCATCGCGAGCGCCTCCTCGCGATAGATCGTGTAGTCCTGGAACGAGTGGCCGCCGACCACGACCAGCACTGGCGGCGGATCGAGCTCTCGTCGCAGCCGGGCCATCGCGCGGAACAGATAGACCGTGCCCTTGCGCGGCTCGATCCCGCCCACGGACAGGAACACGAACCGCCCGTCGACACCGGCCGCCTGCCGTACGGCTCCTCGCTGCTTCGGCTCGATCGGACCGAATCGCGCGGCGTCGACGCCGTTGTGGATGACATGAGCGTCTACGCCGTAGTCCGCCTTCAAGCGATTGCGCCAGTCATGGCTCACGACGACCAGATCGTCGGGCTCCTCGATCGCCTTGCGCTGACACTCGATCAGCGCAGCGGTCGTGAAGTCGTCCACGTGATGCACCGTGCGCATGACGCGTATCGGCGCTCCCGCGTCACGAACGCGGGCGGCGGCGCGGGCCGAGATGCAGTCCTGGGTGTGCAGAATGTCGACGTCATCGGCCAGCTCGGACAGCCCGGCCTCGAGGTCGTCGATCGCATTGAAGACCCGCTCCTCCAGCGTTGGCGCCCATGGCGAGGCGGGGATGAGCGTGTACGGCGCGCGGACCGGCCGGAAGAAGCCCTGACCCTCCTGCGCCAGTGCGATGACGCGTACGTCGATGCCCCGATCGAACAGCGCATCGGCCAGCGACAGGGTGTGGACGACTCCGCCACGCGCCTTGGTCGAATAGGTCACCAGGGCCACCCGCGGCCCGCCCGATGCAGACGCAATCACAGGCGCATGCCTAGCAGACTCTCGTCGCCGGTCGCGACGGCTGCGGCTGCCAGGGTCGCCCGAGCCGCGGTCTCGGTGACGATGCAGCCGGCCTCGACCAGCCGGTCCCGCTGCTCGGCGAAGCCCTGCGGATCGCCCTCGGTGCCCAGGACGTAGGCGACGACCTGCGGGCCGCCGTCGGCCATCACCGACCGGCACACCGGAGCGAACGTCGCGGCCGGATCGGCGTCGGAGCCGTGGCCGAGCACGACGTCGAGGATGATCGCTGCGACGTCCGGATCGGCGCCGTGCTCCTGAAGCAGCTCGACCCGGGCCTCCGGATCGATCATCGGATGCGGCCGGCCACG
>DATFRX010000175.1:0-3175 GCA_035262905.1 Nocardioidaceae bacterium | reverse complement strand
CGGCCTCAGCTCGCCGCACTTCCGGCCCGGGCCGTTCGCGCCGAACGAGGACGCGGTGAAGCAGTTCGTCGCGATGGTGGCGTCGAGCTACTCGCGCTGAGGTCGGCGAGCTCGGTGGATTGGGGCACGGGGTCATCTTCTCTTGTCGGCGGCTGGCGTCTTCGGTCGGCTCAGGGAAATCTCTCAGACCCCTTGTAGATAAGGGTTCTGGCTGCGGGTTCTGTCGGTGGGCGATGTTAGGTTCGTACACATGATCGAGGACAGAGTTCGTGAGTTGGTCGCCGAGGTGCGGTCGGCCAGCGATGCCTGGACTCCTCGTGAGCGGATCGATGTGATCGCCGAGCTCGAGACCGCGATCGCCATGTTGCAAGGTCTGTCGAACGTCGAAGCGGTCACCTATGTGGAGCAGCGGCAGGCGGCCGATCGGGTTGCTCGCGCCAAGATCGGGATCGCTGGCCGTGGCGCGCCGGTCGAGATCGCCATGGCCCGCGGGGTCTCACGCGCGACGGTCGATTACCAGCTGGCGTTCGCCCGGCAACTCGTCGACGATCACCCGGCCTTGTTGGCCGCCTGCCTCGACGGCCAGGCCTCGCAGTCGGCCGCGAAGCACATCGTCCAGACCACTGAGCCGCTGACGTCGGATCAGAGGCGCGCCATCGACGGCGAGCTCGCGGAGCTGGCCTGCGAGCTGACACCCGGTGAGGTACGCAAGGCTTCCCACCGCAAGGTCGCCGCGACCGACCCGAAGGCCGCCGAGAAGCGGGCCAGGACGGCCCGGGCTCGCAAGGCCGTCCGGGCGATCATGCATGGCGACGGCACCGGCAGTCTGGCCGCGTTGCTGCCGGCGGAGCAAGCGGTGGCGGCCTGGCAGACGCTCGACCACGAAGCTCGCTGCCGCCGGAGCGAGGGTGACGAGCGATCGATCGACGCGCTGATGTGCGATCTCCTGGTGGAGCGGGTCACGGGTCAGTCCGCAGCCACCGACCTCAACCTCGAGGTCGGCGTTGTCGTGGCAGCCACCAGCCTGCTCGGCATCGACGACCAGCCGGCCAAGCTGGTCGGTCATCGAGGCGGAGACTACGGAGTACTTCCCGCGGAACTGGCCCGTCAACTCGCCGATACTGACTCGGCCTGGGCGCGCCGTCTGGTCTGCGATCCGGTCGACGGCCGGCTGCTGTTCATGGATCCGACCCGACGCCGGTTCGACGGAGCGTTGCGGAAGCTCGTCATCTACCGAGACGGCACCAGCCGCCGTCCGTACTCGAACACGCCGATCTACGAGATCGACCACATCGACCGCTACGCCGACGGCGGTCCCACCATCGCCGCCAATGCGCAGGGACTCGGCAAGTCCGACCATGTCATCCGCGATCTGCCAGGCTGGTCCGTTGCGGCGGTCGATGGCGGCGCGGGCGAAGGAGTCCGCTGGACCACGCCGACCGGCCATGCATACGAGTCGCGTCCGCCACCGATCCTCGGTTGGGGCAACAGGCGTCAACCACCGTCTCGATCACGCCACGGACCTCGCCGAGTTGTCATCGAGCTCTACCGCTTTCCTCTACCGGTCGAGTACGCCGGCGGGCATCACCGACAACCCGACGTGGCGTGACGCGCTTCGCCATGGCTTTATCGACAAGGCGATTTCAGCGGGGGAGCGTGCGGCGCCACTGCCGACGCCCGACGGTGACCTCGCCGTCCGGGCCCGAGATCTCCACCGCCTCGAGGTCGATGCTGACGTCGAACTCCGTCGCACCGATGCGAAGGTCCAGCCGCGCCCGGGTCTCCACGGTCACCTCCGGCCACTCGACCCGGAGCCGCACATCGCTCTCGGCACGCTGCCCGAAGCTCCGCGTGTCGACGGCAACCCGGCCCTGGTAGTGCTCGGTCGCCTCGCCGTCATAGGGCACCTCGTAGGTGGAGCCGTGGTCGACGGAGCAGGCGGTCTCGCGGCGCAGCACGTCGCGCTCGACCCGCCACACGACATCCGATCCGTCCTCGGTCGACTCGGCGCGGCCCAGGGGCAGCTCGGGATCGGCGTACGGAGAGTCGCCCGACCACTGCGGAAGCACCAGGGTGCCCTCGTGGATCGTCAGCGTGACCGGCTCGGGCGGCGCGGCCGTGTTGGGCCAGTCCGCGCCGGCGACCGAAAGGCGCAGCCGCTGTCCCGGCGCGAATGCGTACGCGCACGCGTCGAGCCGCAGCGTCACGTCGTACACCCGCCCGGGCTCCAGATCCACCGGCGTCGTCGACGACTCGCAGAAGGCCAGGTTCAGCGAGCCCCGTGTCACGAGGGCGGACGTGCCGTCGCCGAAGACGTCGCACAGCTTGACCGAGAGGTACGCCGCCGGCCGATCGGCGCTGATCCGCAGCCGCAGCTCGGGCTGCCCGAGGATCGCCAGCTCCTCCGCGTCCCACTCCCACGTCAGTGACGCCGCGTCGTCGAAGCGCTGATCGCTGCTCTGCCCCCACGGCAGATGTCCCGCGCAGTCGATCCAGGCGTCGACGCCGGTGTCGGCCCGCACCACGTACGGCTCGCGCTGCTCCAACGGCAGCTCGCGCGACCGTACCCGCGGACACGGCCACTCCTCGCGGATCCAGCGTCCTTCGTAGGTGTCGAGGTCCGGCTCAGGCTTGGTCGAGCCACGGACGAACGCGGTCACAGCCGGCGACTCGAGGCCGTCGTCGACGTCGATGTCGCGCCCGCGGAGCCAGCGATCCCACCACGCGACCATCTCGACCACCAGGTCGATCCGCGGCCCGGGCGTTCCGGTCTCCGGCGACACGTGCGCCCAGGGACCGGCCAGCAGCCGATGCGGCACCCCGTTACGCCGGAACTGCTCGATGGTCCGGAACGAGTTGTTGCGGTAGCCATCGGCCCAGCCCGCCACGATCAGCACCGGACACTCGATCCGGTCGTACGCCGGGGCCACCGATCCCTGGCGCCAGTACGGACCGTCCGTACGCTCGGTGAGCCAGGTCAGCAGCCACGGCTCGTTCGTCTCGATCCGCCGCTTCCACTCGTCACGCCAGTCCGGACCCCACAAGGCCGGCACCGGCGGCAGGGCGTTCATCGGCGTCATGTAGTGGCAGTAGTCGACCTGGTCGATGACCCGAACCGCGCCGCCTCGCCAGTGGACGTCGTCGGACCAGCGGTCGTCGGTGGCATAGATCGCGA
>DATFRX010000174.1:0-12307 GCA_035262905.1 Nocardioidaceae bacterium | reverse complement strand
TCTGGACACATACTCCACGCACACAGCATCGCCGATGCCATCGCGCACCGGGCCGGATAAAGCGGTCAAAGCGTCGTACGCGGAGGTGGTGACGAACTAAGCTCAGACCTCTGACCGCTGGGTACGCGGCTCAGGTGATCGACGGGGAGGCGGACGGGCGATGCTCACGGCGACCTGGAACCCGTCGGGACGTCACCGCGCGATCGAGCACCTGGTTGGTCGTCTGCGCGATCACGGTGCCGATCAGCCCGCCCACCACGACATCGCCTGGGTAGTGCACCCCGGTGTGGACCCGCGAGTACGCCACCGCGGCAGCGAGGATCCGCAGGGGCGCCGCGACCGGCGGCAGCACGTGGCCGACACCGGTGGCGAACGCGAACGCGGCGGCCGAGTGCCCGGACGGGAACGACCGGGACGTCGGCATCCGGACATGGCGGGCGATCGGGACCTCCTCGCCGAGTCGGTCCGGGCGACGGCGGGGCATCAGGCGCTTCGCGGCGAGGTTGACCGTGGCCGACGTGACGCCGGTCGCCACCAGCCCGGCCGCTGCCGCCCGGCGACCCGGCCGTCCACCCACGATCGCGAGCGCCGCCGCAGCTGTGAGCGAGATCCGCGAATAGTTGGCCGCCTGCGACAGCCGGCTCATCGCCTGGTCGAGCGCGGGCGTGGGAGTCCGGGCCACCGCAGCGTAGATCGCGATGTCGACGCGCTGGAGATCATCCAGCCAGCGCCAGTTCGGGGCCGGATCGGAGGCCGGGCGCGGTGGCTGCCCACCGTCCGGAGTAGTGACGTTCATCTGGGGCGAATCCTATGACCGCCCGACAGGCCGCCGCCATCGTCGCGCTCGTCGTCGGGGCGGCCACGCTGGCGCTCGCCGTCGGGCTCGCGGTCGCACAGTTCCCGCGCGGGCTGGCAGTCCTCGGCTGTGTCGCGGTCGCCGTCGTGGCGGGGTGGTACGGCCTCCTGCGGCGCGGCATCCCCCGCATCGCCGGACTCGGTCTGGCCGGGGTCGCCACCATCGGCACCGCGCTGTTGCTGTTGAGCGACGGACTGGTCGTGCTGATCCTGGTCGTTGCGGGCGTGCTCATATCGGTAGCCGCCGTCGACGCGGCGTTCCGCGTTCACGTCTCGCTGCCGCAGGCCAGTCCGCCCGGCCAGCCGGCGCTGTTCATCAATCCGCGATCCGGTGGCGGC
Source organism: Nocardioidaceae bacterium (assembly GCA_035262905.1). Lineage (GTDB taxonomy): Bacteria > Actinomycetota > Actinomycetes > Propionibacteriales > Nocardioidaceae > DATFRX01. The sequence goes on along the minus strand of DATFRX010000174.1, from coordinate 11,113 downwards.
AAGGCCGAGAAGTTCTCGCTGGCGCAGGAGGCACAGCGCCGCGGGTACGAGACCGTGGAGCTGGAGCCGGGCGACGACTTGGAAACGCTGGTCCGCCAGGCAATCGATCGGGGTGCCGACGGACTGGCGATGGCCGGGGGCGACGGCTCGCAGGCGATCGTCGCCTCGATCGCGGCCGAGCTCGATCTCCCGTACGCCTGCATCCCGTCGGGCACCCGCAACCACTTCGCCCTCGATCTCGGCGTCGACAGGGACGACGTGGTCGGTGCGCTGGACGCGTTCGTCGACGGCGGGGAGCACCGGGTCGACCTCGGCGAAGTCAACGACCGGGTCTTCGTCAACAACGTCTCGCTCGGGATCTACGCCGAGGCGGTGGGACGGCCGGGCTACCGGGAGGCGAAGCTGCGGACCCTGCTCGACACCATGCCGGACACGCTCGGACCCGGCGGACGAGGACTGGACATCCGATGGAAGGGACCTGGCGGCCACGAGCACGATGCCAGCACCGCGATCCTGGTCTCCAACAACCGCTACCGGCTCGGCAGCGGGGTCGGCCCGGGGACCCGCCCCAGGATCGACGACGGCCTGCTCGCCGTCATGATCATCGGCCCGCCGACGAGTGGATCGACGGGTCGACGACTCCAGCGGCCCTGGCGGGAGTGGTCGGCGCCGGAGTTCGAGATCGACGCGGACAGCTCCGTCGCCGCGGGCATCGACGGCGAGGTGATCCGGCTCGAGCCGCCCGTACGGTTCCGAATCCGGCCGGGTGTCCTGCGAGCCCACATCTCCCGCAAGCACCCGGGCGCCTCCCCGTCGGCAGTCGCCCCGGAGCGCCTGATCGACGTGCTGCGGGCCCTTGGCCGGACGGCGCTCGGGCGGAACTAGTCGAGCACGGCAATCCGTCCCGACGCTGCCAGCACAGCGCCGGGACGGATCTCGCCTCGCCGGTTGGTCAGCAGCGCTGCGTGACCTCGGCGATGCAGACGTCGTTGCCGGCGTCGCCCTCGGCCTTGTCGAAGCCGGAGCCACCGACCAGACGGTCGTTGCCGCGGTCGCCCTCGAGCTTGTCGTTGCCCGCGTTGCCGAAGATCCGGTCGGCGCCGCCCTTGCCCTCGACGTCGTCGCGGCCGCCGCCGGCACACACCAGATCGTTGCCGCCCCGTCCCTCGATCTCGTCGTTGCCACCGAGGCCCGCGATGACATCGCGCCCGTTGGTCCCCTCGATCTCGTCCGCGCCGGACGTACCCACCATCGTCGCGGTCTGACCCTGACACTGCGCGACGACCCGCGCATCCTGCCGCGCACTGCTGCCGGACGCGGAGGTGGTGGCGATCCCGGCACCGACGGAGGCGGCCAGCATCACGGCGGCCGCTCCGACCACCGCTATACGAGTGATTGCCATGATGTTCTCCCAACTCGAAGTTTCGCCCTTCGCACACGATGGAATCGCCCTTGTGCGGCATCTGCGTGAGAGGCGAATGAGAGACGTCTCATCTGCGGTGGAGAGCGCTCAGCTCGCCCCAGCTCCGCGCTGCCGGAGTTCGGCTGGAGTTGCTAGAGGCCGAGTCCCTAAGTCATGTGACGTTCGCCTGCCGGCGGACCGGGTCGTTAGAGGCGGAGGTGAGCTGGGGGCGTATCCAAGGACTCTATTGCCGTGGTGCAGGCGTCGTAGCTTCAGAACATGAAGCGCGTGATCGTCAGCCAGTTCGGTGGTCCTGAGGTGTTGAGAGTAGTCGAGGAGGAGGATCCTCGGCCGGGACCGGGCGAGGTGCTCGTCAAGGTATTGGCGGCGGGGGTGTCGTTCACCGACTCCCAGCTGCGTGCCGGTACCTACCTCCCGGGCGCGCCGAAACCGCCGTTCACGCCGGGCTACGAGCTCGTGGGCGTCGTCGAAGCGCTCGGACCCGACTGCCGGCGGCTCCATGTGGGCGATCGCATCGGTGCGCTGACGGTATGGGGCGCGGACGCTGATCGCGTATGCGTCCCGGAGGCGGGCGCGGTCGAGGTTCCCGATGACCTTGACCCGGCCGAGGTGGTCAGCCTCGTGTTCACCTACATGACCGCTTACCAGGTGCTCCACCGCACCGCCAAGGCGAAGGCCGGGGAGACGGTGCTGGTGCATGGCGCAGCCGGCCGGGTCGGCGCTGCGATGCTCGAGCTCGGCAGGGTGGCCGGACTCCGGCTCATCGGCACCGCCGGGGCCCGCGACCAGACGAAGGTCGAGGCACTCGGCGCGATCGCAATCGATTACCAGCACGAGGACTTCCTGGCCCGGGTACGCGAGCTCACCGACGGCGAAGGCGTCGACGTCGTGTCCGACTCGCTCGGCGGTCCGATCTCGCTGCGCTCGTTCCGGGCATTGCGGCCGGGCGGACGGCTCGTCGTGTACGGCCGCTACAACACGCTCAAGGACGGGCACAAGGACTGGCCGGCGGTGATCAGGTGGTACGCGGCGATCGCGGCCGTCTGGCTCTGGGACAAGGTGTCGCCCAGCCGACATGTGTACTCCTACCACGTCCAGAAGTACCGCGACCGGGCAACGAGACGAGGTGGAGCGGTCGGTGGCGAGCCGATGGACCCCGAGCAGTTCAGAGAGGACTTCGGCGTCATGCTCGCGCTACTCCGCGAAGGCAAGATCCACCCCGCGGTCGCGGAGCGCCTGCCGCTCAGCGATGCCCGCCACGCGCATGAGCTGCTCGAGAGCTCGGCGTCCAAGGGCAAGCTGGTGCTCGTCCCGTAGCGACGAGGACGCCGTACGATGGCGCGCTACCTGCCGATCGCCGAGCACGGCCTGATCGGTGACCTGCATACCGTCGCCCTCGTCGGGACTGACGGCACGATCGACTGGTACTGCTGCCCGCGGTTCGACTCGCCGAGCATCTTCGGGTCGATCCTGGATGCCGACGGCGGCGGGCTGTTTCGCATCACGCCCGACTGCGACGGCTGGCGCTCCAAGCAGCTCTACCTCCCCGACACCAACGTCCTCATCACGCGGTTCCTGATGCCCGACGGAGTGGGCGAGGTACAGGACTTCATGCCCCTGCCATGTCCCGGCGACACGGCACACCGCCACCGCATCATCCGCCGAGTATTCGCGGTACGCGGCCAGATGCGCTTCGTCGTCGACCTCTCGCCGCGCTTCGACTACGCCCGCGCCCGCCACGACCTCACGCTCACGCCGTACGGCGCACACTTCCGCACTCCCGAGCTCGCACTCAGCCTCTCGACGCGCTGCCGACTCGAGGCCGTCGACGGCCGCGACGTCCGCGCGCACGTTGCCCTGCATGCCGGAGAGACGGCGACCTTCGTTCTTGACCGGGTCGAGCCCGGCGAGATGCCGGAGGCCCACTCCGACGCGGACATCGCCTCGGACTTCGACAACACGGTGGCGTTCTGGCGCAACTGGCTGCGCCGATCGCAATACAGCGGACGCTGGCGCGAGATGGTGCACCGCTCGGCGCTCACCCTCAAGCTGCTCACCTACGCACCCACCGGCGCGATCGTCGCCGCACCGACAACGAGCCTCCCCGAGACGCTCGGCGGCGGACGCAACTGGGACTACCGCTACACCTGGATGCGCGACGCCGCGTTCACGATCTATGCGCTGCTGCGGCTCGGCTTCACCGACGAGGCCACGGCGTTCATGCAGTGGCTGGAGGGACGCTTTCGCGAGCGGGCCGACCGCGAGTCGGGTCCACTGCAGATCATGTACGGGATCGACGGGCGTGAGGAACTACCCGAAGAAGAGCTCAAGCACTTCGAGGGCTATCTGGGGTCGGCACCGGTGCGGATCGGCAACGGGGCGGCGACCCAACTGCAGCTCGACATCTACGGCGAGCTGATGGACTCGGTCTATCTGTGCAACAAGTCGGGACTGCCGCTCTACCACGACGGTTGGATGCAGCTCTCCCGCAACCTCGAATGGCTGATGGAGCACTGGGACCAGGCCGACGAGGGCATCTGGGAGACGCGGGGCGGCCGGCGCGACTACACACACTCGCGACTGATGAGCTGGGTCGCGGTCGAACGCGCGATCCGGATCGCCCGCCAACGCGGCCTGCCCGCCGATCTCGCCCGCTGGAGCACAGTCCGGGATCGCATCTACCGCCAGATCATGACGCGCGGCTGGCACTCCACGCGCCGGGCGTTCGTCCAGCACTACGACACCGATGTACTGGACGCATCCCTCCTGCTCATGCCCCTGTGCAAATTCATCGCCCCGACCGATCCGCGCTGGATCTCCACGCTCGACGCCATCTCGACTGAGCTGGTCTCCGACAGCCTGGTCTACCGCTACAACGTCGACGCCGCTCCCGATGGACTCGCCGGCGAAGAGGCCACCTTCTCCATGTGCACGTTCTGGTGGGTCGAGGCACTCGCCCGGGCCGGACGACTCGACGAGGCCCGGCTGGCCTTCGAGAAGATGCTCAGCTACGCCAACCACGTCGGCCTCTACTCCGAGGAGATCGGGCCGACCGGCGACCAGCTCGGCAACTTCCCCCAGGCCTTCACACACCTCGCCCTGATCAGCGCCGCCTACAACCTGGACCGCCAGCTCGGATAAGCCTCAGTGAGAATGGCAGTTGTCGATGGAGATCCGGGCGCTACCGTGACGAGATGGCAGAACTGGTCCGTACAAACGACCCGAACCTGATCGTCCTGATCGACGGACTCCTCAGTGATGCGGACATCCCGCACCAGGTCACCGACCGAAACATGAGCATCATGGAAGGCTCGATCAGCGCGATCCAGAGCAGGATCCTGGTGCCGGACGATTTCGAGGCCGAAGCCCGCGAGTTGCTGGTCGATGCCGAGCTTGGCAAGTGGCTACGCCCCTAGGGTCCGACCGACGGACAAGCTGACCGCACGGGCGGAGAGCCGCTGGCCGACCGGAGCGGATCGACGGCCCGCGTCGCGCCGCCCGGCCGGTAGCTTGCCGGAATCAATCGATAGGGATTGCTGCGAGGCCGGCGTGCGCAGCCGTTGGCATCGCCACCAGGATGCCGGAGACCACGAAGAAGAATCCTGCAAACAGCCAGCTGCGAAGACGACGAGTCATGATGCTCACCTCCTTCGCGCGACTCACCGAACAGTCGCGTGGGATTCGTGGCGGTCAAGGCGCCGGATTGCTCAGTGCAACCGCCTCGGCCGCAGCCCGGGTTCGGTGAGCGTGGACGGGCCGACCACATCGCCCTTCGCCAGGTACGCCGCAACCGCTTCCTTCCGGTGGGCGTCGGCGTCCGCCTGCTCTCCGAGGGCTTCGAGCGACTGGGCGAGTACGGCGTGTGCGAAGCCGAGCAGCTCGAGATCGTCGGTCCCCACTGCCAGGTCCAGCGCAGACCGGGCCAGCTCGCTCGCGGTCTCGGCGTCTCGCGCCGCGATCCGACACAGCGCGCGAGTGCACCGCCAGGCGATCTGGGAGGCGAGGTCGTCAGAGCTGGCGTTGGTCTCCGACTCGATCGTCAGGCGCTCCGCCTCGTCGTAGCGTCCCTCGACCACGAGCACCCGGGCCAAGTACGCCGCAACAGTGGACATCCCGGCCCGTTCGCCCATCCCGCGCAGCTTCTCGTATCCCCAGCGAAGCTCCGCCTCCGCGGCCGCGACGTCACCGGCGAAGAGCAGCGCCATGCCGGAGAAGAGCGCCCAGTGGGCCCGTGCGAACGTGAGCCCGAGCTCGTCATGCCGCTGCTTGCCCCGCAGCACCGCGATCCGGGCCGGGCCGGCCTCACCGTCGAGCGCATGCAGATATCCGAGCACGGTGTACACCGCCGCCTCGACGCGTCGGGAGCCGCTCGATCGCAGCAGTTCGTGGCAACGCTCGATCGCCGCCGGTACGGGTGCCGGCCCGAGTGCGAGGCAGGAGGCGAGCCACACCGCGATCGCGGTCTGCTCCCGGCCGTCATTGGCGCGCCTGGCATGCGTGAGCGCCTGTTCGAGCGACGTCGTCGTGGGCCCGTAGGAGCACGCCATCCAGTGCAGCTCACCACGCAGCTGCCACACCCGGGTGAGTCCGAGGTCGTCGGACAGATCGGTGAAGGTCGCGAGAGCCGAGTCGGTCAGCCGCTCGATGTCGGCCAGCGCGCCCTCCGGACGGGTCTGCAGCCGGATGAACTGCCGGTCCAGCTCGGCGAGCTCGGCCAGCGCGATCTGACCCGACTCGGCAGCCGTCTCGGTCGCATCCGCCAGCACCCGGTCGGCGTCGTCGAATCGGCCGCGATGCACGAGCGCGTTGCCCAGGTCCCGGAGCAGCGCACCTCGGTTCGGATCCTCGGACGGGTCCAGATCGGCGGCCCTCTCGAGGAGATTGACGGCCGCGTGGATGTCGTCTCGGCGCAACGCATGCCGCCCGGCGAGCGCGAGCCACTGCCCGGCCCGGATACAGAGCTGCTCCGCGTGGGCGTCACGACGTCCGAGCTCGTCCAGATGCCGGACCGCCTGCTCGAGGTGGTAGCCGATGATCTCGGCGTACTCCGTCGCCCGGGCGCCCGCACGCTCCTCCAGCCAGCCGGCGACCTGTTCGTGGAGCGCGGCGCGGATCGTCTTCGGGCAACTGGCGTACGCCGTGTCGCCGGCCAGCACGTGCGAGAACCGGAAGGAGTCCGACCCCAGAAACCGGACACCCAGCGGCGCGATCATCTGCTTGCGCACCAAGGACCGGAGGTCGTCGGCGACTCCGGCCTGCCGCGTCGCCACTGCGTGCTCTTCGAGCGCGTCCCGGTAGAACTCGCGGCCGATCACCGACGCATGTTGCGCGATGGCACGCTCGCTGTGCGACAACCGGTCGAGTCGCTCGGCGAGAATCGCGCCGACGGTCGGCGGGATGGCCACCCGGTCGGGCTCAGCGGTGGTCTCCCAACCGCGTTCGGTGCGGATCATGATCCCGTCGTCGACGAGCATTCGCAGGAGCTCCTCGACGAACAGTGGGTTGCCCGCGGCCGCAGCGACGACATGGTCTCGAAGCGCAGGCGGCAGCGGTTCGCCCTCCAGCAGGTGCGTCATCAGGTCGATGACGTCGTCTCGCCCGAGCGGCTCGAGCTCGAGCCGTACCGTGTCCGGCACCTGCTCGCACCACTCCGATGCCTCCTCGAAGAGCTCAGGTCTGGCGACACAGAGCAGCATGAGCGGAACGTCGGTCGCGGTCAGCGCGAGACGCTCAATCAGGTCGAGTAGGGCATCGTCGGCCCATTGCAGGTCGTCCAGCACGATGACCAGCGGGCCGGACCGAGCGACCTCCTGCAGCAGCAGCCGCACCGCCCAGGTGATCTCCGGTGTGGTCGCCGCCGAGTCGACCAGGCCGATCGCGCTCGCCACGACCTCGAGTGCACGAGGCCGATCATCGCCGTCGTGCAGCAACGACGCCACTTTGGCCCGGGCCTGTTCTGGGGAGTCGGTGGACTCCACTCCGGCGAGGTCCTTGACGACGACACTGATCGGCCAATAGGTGACGCCCTCGCCGTACGGGAGACAGCCGCCCCGGACCACCCGAGCTCGTCCGGCCAGCCGGTTGATGAACTGCTCGACGAGCCGCGACTTTCCGACGCCGGGTGCACCGACCAGCGTGGCGAGCCGACAGACCCCGGCCCGGGTCTCCTCGAAGGCCTGCTCGAGGGAGGCGAGATCCGACTCCCGGCCGACCACCGGTGAGTTGAGGTGTCGCTGGGTTCGATCCAGATGTGGCGTGACACCGTCCAGGCGCCAGGCCCGCAGCGGGGCTGCCTTGCCCTTGACTGTCAGGGTCAGCGCTTCGGCCGTGATTGAGTCGCGCACCAGCTGGTAGGTGTCGTAGCCGAGGAGGACCGATCCGGGTGGTGCGTTCTGCTCGAGGCGGGCGGCGACGTTGACCGTGTCCCCGGTCACCAGGCGGTCGACCCCACCAGCCTCGGTCGCGACCACCTCACCGGTGTTGACGCCGATGCGCTGCTCGACCCGGACCCCCCAGCGCGCCTCCAGGTCGACATTCAGGTCCTCCATCACCTGACTCATCTCGTACGCGCTGAGCACCGCGCGCATCGCATCGTCCTCGTGCAACCTGGGGACGCCGAACACGGCCATCACGGCGTCCCCGATGAACTTCTCGACCGTGCCGCCGTGGCGCTCGATCACCCGCTGCGCCTCGTCGAAGTAGCGCAGCAGCATCTCCCGCATCGACTCCGGGTCGACACTGGCCGCCATCGCCGTCGACCCGACCAGGTCGCAGAACAGCACCGTGACGGTCTTGCGTACATCGGTCGCCGGGTCCGGTGCGTTCTCGATGGCAGTGCCGCATTGGGAGCAGAACCGAGCGGATGCGGCGATCCTCCCGCCGCACTGTGGACAGAAGGCGGGCCGCAGCCGAGTCGGTTCAGCGGTCACGGGCGCCACGATCGGTGGAAGCTAGGACAACAGATTGACGGTGATGTCGGCCGCCGTCGCGCTCACGTTGTTGGTGACATCGGTGAGCGTGATCTGGGTGAAGCTCACCGAGACCGCCGTGAGCACCTGGCCCGACGGACAGGTTCGGCCAACCGGCACGACACCGGCAGTGTCCAGATCCACGGTGCCATTGACGCGACCATTGTCGTCCGTGCTGAGCGGCACCTGTTGGGTGATCGGCATCGTGACGGTGGTCTTGTTCGTGGCCTTCGGCCGGTTCGAGCCGCCGTTCACGCATCCGAACGTCGCGCTGACGACCGCGCTAGCGCGGTATGTGACATCGGTGTTCCCCAGGCCGACCTCGGTCCAGGTGAACCGCAGGTCAGGCAGCGATGTCGGTGCCGCAGCGGTCGTACGAGCCGACGCCGCGCCGGCCGAGTCGACCGTGGTCACCGAGAGCCGCTGGAAGTGCGGAAAGTTCTTCGCGCTCGCGGAAGGGGTGGATGCCATCGCCATACCGACGACGCAGACGCCGATCAGTGCACCCTTGAATGATCGCGACATGGCCACCCCACGTCGCCCTGAGCCGTGCTTCATGCTGCCCTCGCACTCCCTCCCGTGGTCCACCATGTGATTGAGCGAGCGGGTCGCCGGCAGGACTTCCCAACGGTGAACACGGTTCGGCTCACCGGCACACTCGAGCGGCTTTGAGCAAGCATCCCTTCCGACTTGTCGAGCCCGTAGGGCCGAAGGTCCCAAGGACGGAGCACCCTCAGATTTCGCTCGGAGCGACTGGCACCGACCTGCCTGGCTGCGTGCGACGGCCGGATTCGGGTCAGAGAAGCAAGACACCAAGCGCGTCGATCGTCAGCGCCGCAGCGAGGATCAGAAGTGCGTAGACCGTCACGTGTGGCTGGCGGCGCGCGACGTTCTCCTGCGCCTGCTCCAGCCTGGCGACGACTCGGTTGCCGAAGAGGACGAAGATGACCGTAGGCGCCCAAACCAGCACACTGGCAATCGCGACGTAGAGCACGACGAGGACGCCATTGGCCGAGACATTCAGGTCGGCCGTCGTGATCGCCGTGGCAGCCAGCGCCGTGAGCACGAGGCGCTTCGGACCGCCGATGCCGAGGACCAGGCCGGCGAGCACGGTCGTGAGGAAACGGAGTCGGCCGAGCCGGTCGAGCACTCCCTGTGTTCGCGGACTCATGCCGCCTCCTGGTACCGGCGGCTTCCGTCGGACCTGGACCGCGAGCCAGACCAACGCTGCGGCAGCGACGAGCTCGACCACCGCGTGTACGCCGGGCCGACTCCGGTTCAAGCCCGTCACAGCGATGCCGATGATCACGAACAAGGCGCAGGTCAGCAGCTGCGCGACGACGAACGCGATGCCGAATCCGAGTACCTTCGGCCGGCCCGCAGGCATGATCGAGATCGTCGCCGCAAACGCAACCGGACTGAGGCCGGCCAGCAGCCCGTAAAGCAGCAGTTGGAACGCGGCGTGGAGCACGGGCGACCTCCGCTAGGCCTGAGCGTCCTGCGGTGGCAGCTGCCGGCCGAGCTGATCGGCTGGTTCGTGGCGGGCCGCACGGCGTCGCGCCCTCGGCTCCGGACGGCTCTGTCGCGCTTCCGAAAGCGAGATCGCGACCGCCGCAGCCAGCGCGCAGGCGAGAGCGGCGAAGGCGATCATCTGATGCCAGCTCGGCTGCGCCAGCCGCTCGTCAAGGATGACGATGCCGAGCAGCACGCCGACCAGCGGATTCGCGACCGAGCTGGTCGCGACCGCGGGCGCCAGCCGCCCCGTCTGCAGCGCGATCTGCTGGATGACCACGCCGAGCAGGCCCGCGACGGCGAGAACGTAGACCATCCAGTCGCCCAGGATGCCGATCACGCCGTCGGCGTGCAGCTTCTCGACGGTGGGTTTGGCCATAGTCGCACCCAAGCCAGCGAGAACACCGGCGACCGTTCCGTACGCGCCGGCGCGAAGTGACGGTCGATCCTCGCCACCGAGTGGCAGTGCCACCGCACAGAAGGCCGCGATCGCCGCGATCGCGATGATCCACTGCCAGGTGGGTGCGTCGGCTCGTCCACCAGCGGGATCGCCCACGATGATGAACACGCTGAGCCCAAGCACGACGACTCCGGCCTCCAGCGACTGCCTCCAGGTCACGACCTGTTGCGTGAGCCATCGGCCCAACGGCAGCGCGAAGACGATCGTCATCGTGAAGATCGGCTGGATGACCGCGACCCGGCCACGGTCGAGCGCCATCGCCTGCAGGACCCAGCCCGGGATCAGCAGCGCCATGCCGACCAGCCAGGTTCGCTCCCCAGCGAGATGGAGGAACGAGCCGGGATGGCGGAAGCTGAGCGGCGGCGCCTGCAGTCCTCCCCGCTGCTGCAGGACGGTAGACAGCGCAAAGATCGCCGCGGCTATCAGCGCCAGAGACGTCGCCATGTGCTGACAGTACGGCCAGCATTCGACTCACGTCCTCACCCCACACGGGGGGATTTCCTGCCGGGTCGACAGCGCCGCAGGTCGTCGGTCTACGGGCAGCGCCGTGACTCGTCGAGGCGATCGAGTAGGCAGTTGTCTTGGTTCAGCCCGCCATCCACTTGGTCGGGTTCGCCGTCGCGGGCTGCCAGCTTGTCGGCACCCCCGCCGCCGTTGAGGGTGTCGCGCCCCTGACGGCCGATCAGGTTGTCGTCTCCGTTCAGCCCGAAGATCTGGTCGTCGTTGGCCCGGCCGTCGAGTTGGTTCGAC
>DATFRX010000173.1:0-2051 GCA_035262905.1 Nocardioidaceae bacterium | reverse complement strand
GGCCGCCGACCGGTCCGCCGCTCGGCCCGGTCGAGGGCCCGCCGGGTCGGGAAGTGCGCGCGATACCAGGCCTCGCCCTTGGCGTAGTTGATGTCGAAGTAGTGCGGACTCTTGCGACGCTGGAACGAGGGATACATCCGGGCTACGTCGGGGTGCTCGACGAGCCAGTTCATCAGCGACGTGGTGCCGCCCTTCTTGCAGCCGATGATCAAGAAGTCCGGCAGCACCCGGAGGCCGGCAGTGACCCGCCCGCTCGCGAGGACGACGCCCTTGGCCGCCGACACGGCACCGTCAGGCAGCCGGTCGCGCAGCCCCTGAACCTTGGACGATCGGTCCATCCCTCCGATCGCAGGAGCGTCAGCAGGCACCGTCACGCTTGACGACGGCACCGATCGTCCGGGCGGCGATGGTCAGCTCGCCCGAGATGGTGACGTTGTCCACGTAGTCGAGGTCGAGTCGGACCGCCTCGTTCCAGCCGAGCCGCGACCGGCCGCTGACCTGCCAGAGTCCGGTCATGCCGGGCTTGACCGACAGCCGGCGCCAGATCCAGTCGTCGTACTCCTCGGTCTCGCGCGGCAGCGCCGGCCGGGGACCGATCAGCGACATGTCGCCCTTGAGGACGTTGAACAGCTGGGGCAGCTCGTCGAGCGACGTAGCCCGCAGCACCCGGCCCACCTTGGTGACGCGCGGGTCGTTCTGCATCTTGAACAGCGGTCCCGCGCCTTCGTTGAGCTCGGCCAGCTCGGCCTGCAGCGACGGAGCGTCCTGGGTCATCGTGCGCAGCTTGTACATCGTGAACGTCGCGCCACCCTGACCGGCCCGGGCCTGGCGGAAGAGGCCAGGTCCCGGCGTGTCCCAGCGCACCAGCAGCCACAGCGTGGCCAGCACCGGTGCGACGAGCACCAGCAGGACGGCCGACACGACCCGGTCGAAGATCCACTTGACCGCTGCCAGCGGCGCCGCCGGGCGGGTCGGACGCACCGACAGCAGCAGCCGGCGGCCGAGCACCCGCGGAACGACGCGGCCGGGCACGGCTCCGTGCACCTCTGCTGCGACGGTGAGCTCGACATCGCTGTCCTCGAGGGCCCAGCTCAGCCGGCGTACGTCATAGGCCGTCAGCACCGGTCCGGGCGCCACGACGACCCGGTCGACTCCGAGCCGACGGGCCACGTCGGGCACGTCGGCCAGCGCGCCGACCACGGTGATGTCCATGATCGTGTCGGTCAGCGGCGATCCGTCGTCGTCGGTCTCGGCGAGGCAGACCCCCGCGATCTGGACCTTGGGCTGCGGACCCCACTGGCTCACCAGGTGCGAGACCGCCACCCGGTCGCCGACGAGGAGCGTGATGCTTCGGGGCTTGATCCGGGCCCGTACGAGCCGGACGACCAAGCCGGTGAGTGCGGTGACGGCGACCACGAGCACGGCCGCGCGCAACTGCTTGTGCGGCACGTCGTAGACGGTCGCGCCGCCCACGAGGGCCAGCGCACCGACCATGACGGCCCGGCGCAGCGGCACCAGCGAGCGCAGCCGTTCGTACGCCGGAAGCAGCGAGACCTGCAGCGCGAACGTCAGCAACACCAGTGCGACGGTGATCCGCCCGACATCGCCGAGCGGCGGCAGCAGCGACGACGCGACGATCGCTGCGAGCGCCATGACCACGAACTCCCACACCAGCGCCACCGGGCGCGCGGCCGTGGCATGGCGACGCGGACGAGGGAACGCCCGGCGTACGACCTTGGTGAGAGTGGGTGCGCGTTGTGCCTCGTCCCGAGAGTTGACCGCGAATTCGGTCATGGGGCAGCTCCGTCAAACCCCGTCGGCATGATGTCGACTCCCCTAACGATCGTCCCGCGGCGGACCCCGAACCCTGGGTATTCAACCACGGTGACGCCCTGACCGACATGGTGGGTTGCCCTGGGTCACCAACCGTTATCGGTGAAACTCGCTCTGCGTCACTTCGAGGCCACGTATGAGCAAGCTTTCGACGGAATCTCCTGCCCTTTCGACACAGATGTCGATCTCGGGCCGTTCGTCACTTCTGAACCGTCCGA
>DATFRX010000172.1:0-5164 GCA_035262905.1 Nocardioidaceae bacterium | reverse complement strand
ATCCCCTGGCGGTTCTGGCCTTCACGGTCTTGGCGTACGGCGGGGCCCAGGTGCTGCACGGGTCGGGTTTCGTCGCTGTGTACCTGGCTGCCCTCCTGCTGGGCAACGCCGAACTACCGCACCGGGCGGCCACCCGCTCGTTCGCGGAGGGCATCGGCTGGCTGGCCCAGATCGGGCTGTTCGTCATGCTGGGACTGCTGGCCAGCCCGCATCGGCTCGAGTGGTGGCATGTCGGCATGGCGTTGGCCGCTGGCGCGATCCTGACCTTCCTCGCCCGGCCGATCGTCGTCGCGGCCTGCTCGGTGTGGTTCCGTACGCCGTGGCGAGAGCAGGGCTTCATCAGCTGGGGCGGCCTGCGCGGCGCGGTGCCGATCGTCCTGACCACGATCCCGCTGGCCGAGGATGTCTCGGGCGGCGAGGACCTGTTCGACATCGTCTTCGTACTCGTCGTCGTGCTGACCCTCGTGCAGGGCCCGACCCTGCCCTGGGTGGCTCGGCGCCTCGGGGTGTCCGAAGAGGGGGAGGCTCGCGACGTCGACATCGAGGCCGCGCCGCTGGAACGGGTCTCGGCCGATCTGCTCGAGATCCGGGTGCCGTCGCGGTCCCGCCTGCATGGCGTCGAGATCGGCGAGCTACGGCTGCCCACGGGGTCGTCGGTGTCGTTGGTGATCCGCGATGGCGAGCCGTTCGTACCCGACCTGACCACCCGGATCGAGCGCGGTGACGACTTGCTCGTGGTCACGCCTCGGCTGACCCGCCCGGCCACCGAGCGGCGACTGCGCGCGGTGTCGCAGGGTGGCCGATTGGCCGGGTGGCGGGTCCTCCGCGGTCGCTGAGCGCGACTCAGCTGCCCTCGGGCGGCACGGGTACGCAGACGTCGGTGGTGCCACGGACCTTCATCGACTTGCGCGCGTCGCGATCGAGGTCGCGGCTGAGCCGGAAGTCGTTGCCCACGATGATGTCCACCGCCGCGGGGTCCCCTTCCGTGGACTTCTCGACCTTGGGCCGCTTGTCGAACTGCTTGGCGACCAACCGCACCTGGTCCGACTTCGGATCCGGGTCGAGGATCACGACGCTGTCGGCGCGCACCCCCTGTGGCGCATTGCCGGTCAGGCCGCCCTCGAAGCCGCGCTTGGTCAGCGCTCGCATCGTGTCGCCGGCCAGGTTGGGCGTGGTGCCGGAGTTGAGGACGTTGATCGTCACCTGGCTGGTCCGCAGCGTCGACCCGGCCTTCAGCTCCTGCACCTTGCAGCTCGGCTCGCTGCTCGCAGTGCTTTCGCGCAGACTCGGGACCGGCTCGGTCATGAGTCGCCAGCCGACCAGCAGCCCGAAAATCAAAACGGCGATCAACGCCACCAGGGTGAGCGGGGTACGGAAGTTCAGGTTCATCGCAGTCCACCGGCGGACAGGTCGTACACCCGGGCGTGTAGCACCTGACGCTGGTGCAGGGCGGCGCGAAGCGCTCGATGCAAGCCGTCCTCCAAATAGAGCTCGCCACGCCACGAGATGACGTGTGCGAACAGGTCGCCGTAGAACGTGGAGTCCTCGTCGAGCAACGTGGCGAGATCGAGCTGGATCTTCGTGGTCACGAGGTCGTCGAGCCGGACCTGCTGCGGCGGGAGCGCCGCCCAGTCCCGGTGGGTCAGCCCGTGTTCAGGGTACGGGCGACCGTCGCCGACTCGCTTGAAGATCACCCGTGGCAGTGTAGGCAACCCCCGAACCAGTCGCCGACGTCCGGTCGTGCGATGAGGGATTTGTCGTACTCGTCGGGTTCGGTGGTGACACAGCGCGCTACGCCGGGAGCAGCTTGGTGATCCGCCGGGCGACCAGGTCGAGCCCCTCGAGTCCGGGCAGCGTGTCGATCCGGGCGTCGATCCGCCGGGCGGCCTTCATGCCGTCGACGCCGCCCAGCAGATGCCGGAGCAGATGGCGGACCTCGGCGCGCGGCATCACGTTGGCGCCGACCGGCTGCCAGGCCTTCGACAGCGCGAGCCGGGTGAGTTGCCGGGCCCGCTTGCTTCGGGTCAGACGCTCGCGGGCCTGGGTTGCGTAGAACGCGATGTGCCGGGTCTCCTGAGCAGCGATCCGGGACAGCACCTCGGTGAGGACCGGATGCTTCTCGATCTGGGACAGCCGGGTGTAGCCGGCGTGGGTGAGCCATTCGTTCACCGCGCCCCAGCTCATGTGGGTCGCGACGAAGTCGTCGCCGATCAGGTTGGCCAGCAGGGACTGCCGGATCGGTGCCAGTCGGTCGCGCCAGCCCTGTCGCAGCCTGATCTGCCGGACGTGGTCGTCACCGGTGGCGATGCCGTGCGCGGCGAGTACGTCGGCGAGCACCTCGCCATGCCAGTACTCCTCGTAGTTCCACATGGTGAGGAACGTGGTGACCTCGGGATCGGTGTGGCTCGGGGTCACGAGTACGTCGCGGAGATAGCAGATCGTGTGGGACTCGATGTCGCACATGTACCGCAGGACCCGCAGCGTGTCGTCGGACAGCGGTTGCGTGGCGAAGGCCGCTGTGAGGTCGAGATCGTCGTACTGCACCGGAGCGGCCTGCCGTGCGTACTTGTCCACCTGGAAGCTCATGCCCCTGGTTCGGTGCACTGGCGCCATCGGATGGGCGGCGGAGCGGCCGCCGTACGGATGAGCGCGGTCGCTACGCCTCGGCGGTGACTGCCTCGGTCGGGACCGGTGCCACGTCGAGCAGCTTCTCGAGCAACTCGTCGTCGCCTTGGACGGTCACGCAGTCGAGCCGCCGGTCGACGAACATGTGGTAGATGCCGACCGGATCGCCCTCGACGACGACGTCGGGATTGTCGACCGGGCCGGGCTGGGTCCGGCCGTCGACGATGGACGCGATCTCGTCGCCGACGCGGAACTCGAACCGACCGGGCGGCGTCACCGGCGCGAGCACCATGCGCACGGCGTTCTCGACCCAGCCGGGGAACAGCTCGTCCGCGGCGGTCGGCGGGCCGAGTGAGCGCGCGCCCCACAGCGCCAGCTCGCGCAACGCGCCCTTCAGCTCGCGGCCGTAGTCAGTGAGCTCGTAGACCCGGGCGTTCGCCGGCGGCGGCAGCTTGGTCTTGGTCACGATGCCGCCGGCCTCCAGGTCGCGGAGCCGGGCGGCCAGGATGTTGGTCCCGATGCCCAGCTGCGCCGCGAGATCGGTGTAGCGCTTCGGGCCCTGCATCAGCTCGCGCACGACGAGCAACGCCCACCGCTCCCCGACGAGGTCGAGCGCGTGGGCGATCGGACAGTACTGGTCATAACCGCGCGACATGCCCCCAGTCTAGAGCATCGGCTTGCTTTTTTGAAGTAAGCACTTGCTTTTTGCAAGTCTTAGCTATTAGATTGCAAGTCATGTCTGAGGGAAGGAAACCGATCGAGATGGAGACGTCGTCAGATCGACGGAAGTGGCTGGCGCTGGCCTTGCTGGCCGCGGTCCAGTTCATGGTCGTCCTGGACATCGCGGTGGTGAACGTGGCGCTGCCGTCGATCCAGGAGGATCTGGGGTTCTCGCAGGAGAACCTGCAATGGGTGATGAGTGCGTATGCGCTCTTCTTCGGTGGTCTACTGCTCCTCGGCGGGCGGTCGGCCGATCTTCTTGGCCGGCGACGGGTGTTCCTCGTCGGCGTCGTGGTCTTCACACTCGCATCGCTGTTCGCGGGTCTGGCCTGGTCCGAGGCGTCCCTGATCACCGCGAGGTCCCTGCAGGGTCTCGGCGCGGCGATCATCTCGCCGGCGGCCCTGTCGATCCTGTCGACGACCTTCCGTGAGGGGCGCGAGCGCAACATCGCGCTGGGTGTCTGGGGCGCGGTCGGTGGCTTCGGCGCCGCGGCCGGCGTCTTGATGGGCGGCGTCCTCACCGACGCGCTGAGCTGGGAGTGGATCTTCTTCGTCAACGTGCCGGTCGGAACGCTGGCCTTCATCCTGGCGCCGTTGCTGCTCACCGAGAGCCGGGACGCTCGCATCAAGTCGTTCGACGCGGGCGGTGCCGTGCTCGTGACCGGTGGCCTGTCGTCGCTGGTCTACGCGATCACGCAGGCCGGTCAGGACGGCTGGCTGGCCGGGCGGACGCTGACCTTCTTCGGTCTCGCGGCCGCACTGCTGATCGGCTTCGTCGTGTGGGAGCTGCGTCAGGCCGAGCCGCTGATGCGCTTCGGCATCCTGCGTACTCGCACGATCGCGGGCGCCAACGTCGCCAGCTTCATCCTGGGTACGGCGATGTTCTCGATGTTCTTGATGCTGACGCTGTACATGCAGCAGGTGCTGCACTACTCGGCGATGGAAACCGGAGTCGCCTACCTCGCGGTGGCGGGCACGGCGATCATCTGGTCGACCGTGGCAGCGCAGCTCGTGACGCGGATCGGGGTCAAGCCGGTGCTCGTCGTCGGCATGACCAGCCTGACGGCCGGACTGGTCTACTTCACGCAGGTCTCGGTCGGCGGCTCGTACGTCACCGACCTGCTGCCCGGCTTCCTGCTGACCGGTCTCGGGATCGGCTTCGCCTTCGTCCCGATCTCGATCGCGGCGCTGGCCGGAGTCCGGCCGGCCGAGGCGGGGCTCGCGTCGGGTCTGTTCAACACCTCGCAGCAGATCGGCGGCGCGCTCGGCATCGCGGCCCTGTCCACGATTGCCAGCTCGCACACCGACAGCGCACTCGCCTCCGGTTCGGCAGTGCCCAACGCCCTGGTCGACGGCTTCACCGCGGCCTTCGTGGCCGGAGCCATCATCGCGGCGGCTGGGATCATCGCGGCGCTGACGCTGATCCGTCGCGACGAGCTCGAGTCCGCACCCGAGCCGACTCCGGAGCTGGAGCCGGCCTTCGACCTGGCGGCCTAGTTGTGATGTTCAGGGACGTTGTTGGGTGACACGGCGTTGATGTGCTGAGTGGTGAAGGCCTCCGGTTGTGAAGTGGAGCTGTCGTTGAACCGCTTCACTGCCAGGAGGCCTTCGTGTCCCACGCTAATGCTGCTCTGACCCCGCGGGCTCGGCTGCGGCTTGCCAGGTTGATCGTCGTAGACGGCTGGAAGCCGTCGGAGGCGGCGAAGATGTTCATGGTTTCGACCGTGACGGCTCGCAAGTGGGCTGCCCGGTTCAGGGCCGAGGGGCCGGTCGGGATGGTGGATCGATCGAGCCGGCCGCACTCGAGTCCGAACAAGAC
>DATFRX010000171.1:0-8868 GCA_035262905.1 Nocardioidaceae bacterium | reverse complement strand
AAATGGGACCTGGAGCCCTACCTGTACGAGCTGTCCCACGAGACCAGCCACCTGCTCCGGCCCAACCTCTTCGTCAACACGCCGGACATCCTCACCGAGTACCTTCAGTACGGCGGGCCGGCGGCGTTCCGGATCCGGGCCACGATCGCGGCGACCGCCTCGCCGAGCTGGGGCGTCTACTCCGGGTTCGAACTGTACGAGCACGTCGCGGTCCGCCCGGGCAGCGAGGAGTACCTCGACTCGGAGAAGTACCAGATCCGGATCCGCGACTGGGACCAGGCCGCCGGGTGGTCCCTGGCGCCCTATCTCACCAGGCTCAACGAGATCCGGCGGGAACATCCCGCGTTGCAGCACCTGCGCAACCTGTCCCTGCACGGCAGCGACAACGAGGAGATCATCTGCTGGTCGAAGCGCCATGTCGACTCGGAAGGGCGCGAGGACCTGTTGATCGTGGTCGTCAGCCTGGACCCGCACAACGTGCAGGAGTCGACCCTGCACCTCGACATGCCCGCCCTCGGCCTCGACTGGCACGAAGTCTTCAGCGTCCGCGACCTCCTCACCGACCAGGTGTGGCAGTGGGGGCAGCACAACTACGCACGTCTCGACCCGGCTCACGAGCCGGCGCACATCCTGTCCGTCCGGAAGAACGCCCGATGATCGAGGCCAGGCCATGAGCGAGATCGCACAGCCGATCAGCCACGAGTCCGACGACCCGAACTGGTTCAAGCGGGCCGTCTTCTACGAGGTGCTCATCCGCTCCTTCAAGGACTCCAGCGGCGACGGGGTCGGCGACCTGCGCGGCCTCGCCGAGCGGCTCGACTATCTGGCCTGGCTCGGCGTCGACTGCCTGTGGCTGCCGCCGTTCTTCCCGTCCCCGCTGCGCGACGGCGGCTACGACGTGTCGGACTACACCGACGTCGCCGAGGACATCGGCACCATCGACGACTTCAAGGCGTTCCTCGACGCCGCGCACAGTCGTGGCATCCGGGTGATCATCGACTTCGTCATGAACCACACCTCGGACCAGCATCCGTGGTTCCAGTCGTCGCGAACCGACCCGGACGGCCCGTACGGCGACTTCTACGTCTGGTCCGACACCGACGACCTCTACCAGGACGCCCGGATCATCTTCGTCGACACCGAGGCGTCCAACTGGACCTGGGACCCGGTCCGGGGGGAGTACTTCTGGCATCGCTTCTACAGCCACCAGCCGGACCTCAACTTCGACAATCCGGCCGTCCACGAGGCGATGCTCGACGCGCTGGCGTTCTGGCTGGACCTCGGCGTCGACGGCTTCCGGCTGGACGCCGTGCCGTACCTGTTCGAGCGCGAAGGCACTAACGGCGAGAACCTGCCCGAGACCCACGAGTTCCTGCGCAAGGTACGCAAGTTCGTCGACGACGGCTGGCCGGGCCGGGTGCTGCTCGCCGAGGCGAACCAGTGGCCCGCCGACGTCGTCGACTACTACGGGGACTTCGACACCGGCGGCGACGAGTGCCACATGTGCTTCCACTTCCCGGTCATGCCGCGCATCTTCATGGCGGTGCGACGGGAGTCGCGCTACCCGATCTCGGAGATCCTGAGCCAGACGCCGGACATCCCGAAGAACTGCCACTGGGGCATCTTCCTGCGCAACCATGACGAGCTGACGCTCGAGATGGTGACCGACGAGGACCGCGACTACATGTGGGCGGAGTACGCCAAGGACCCGCGGATGAAGGCGAACATCGGCATCCGCCGGCGGCTGGCGCCCCTGCTCGACAACGACGTCGACCAGATGGAGTTGTTCACCGCGCTGCTGTTGTCGCTCCCCGGGTCGCCGGTGCTCTACTACGGCGACGAGATCGGGATGGGCGACAACATCTGGCTCGGCGACCGCGACGGCGTCCGTACTCCCATGCAATGGACGCCGGACCGTAACGCCGGCTTCTCCAGCGCGACACCCGGACGGCTGACGCTGCCGGTGATCATGGATCCGGTATTCGGCTACCAGGCGGTCAATGTCGAGGCCGACCTCGCGAACACGTCCTCGCTGCTGCACTGGACCCGGCGCATGATCCAGATCCGGCAGCAGCACCCGGCGCTCGGCCTCGGCACGTTCACCGACATCGGCGGCTCCAACCCGGCCGTGCTGTCGTTCCTGCGCGAGTTCGGCGACGACGCGATGCTCTGCGTCAACAACCTGTCCCGGTTCGCCCAGCCGGTCGAGCTCGACCTGCGGTCGTTCGAGGGAGTGCGCCCGATCGAGACCCTCGGCGGCGTGGAGTTCCCGGCGATCGGCGAGCTCCCGTATCTCCTGACGCTTGGTGGGTACGGCTTCTACTGGTTCCGGCTCCCGAAGAATCCGGAGGCGAGTGGCCCGTGACGGCCGAGTTCGAAGCCCAGCTGCTCCATTACATGAGCGACCAGCGCTGGTTCGCCGGCAAGGGCGGCGTGTCCTCGATCGGCGGAATTGTCCGGTTGCCCTGGCTCACGACGGCCGAGGACGAGCCGCGGGTGCGGGTCGAGCTGGTCACCGTGATCACCGACGACGTGCCGCAGGTCTACCAGGTGCCGATGGCCTACTACGACACCGAGCCGGAGCGGATGGGCCACGCCCTGATCGGCACCTACGACGATCCGAAGCACGGCCGCCTGGTGGCCTACGACGCGCTGCACGACCGGATCGCGATCGGCACCCTGGTCCGGGGGTTCGTCGAGAACGACCGGTCCGGCGGCATCACGCACTCGGTGCTCGGACCGGTCCAGGTCGACACCGACATGCCTTCGGTGATGCTGACCGGCGAGCAGAGCAACACCTCGCTGGTGCTCGGCGAGGACCTGCTGCTCAAGGTCTTCCGTACCGTGGTGCCGGGTCGAAACCCGGACATCGAGGTCCACGAGGCACTGACCCGGCTCGACTCCAGCGCGATCGCGGCGCTGCGTGGCTGGGTGGCGACCAAACCGATCGACGACGGCGACAGCTACGACCTGGCCATGCTGCAGGACTTCCTGCGGAGTGCTTCCGACGGCTGGGAGTACGCCCGGGCCAGCGTCCGCGACTTGTTGATGGAGGCCGATCTCCACGCCGACGAGGTGGGCGGCGACTTCGCGGCCGAGGCCGAGCGGCTCGGTGCCACAGTCGCAGCGCTCCACGACGACCTCGCCGCGGCCCTGGAGACCGACACTTGGAAGGCTCCCGACCTGGCCCGGCTCGCCGATCGGCTGCGCAGCCGGCTCACCCAGGCGGTCGCGGCTGCGCCCGAGCTGGCGCCCTACGCGGACTCGCTCGCCTCGGCCTACGACGCGCTGGCGACCCTGGACACCACGGTCGGCGTCCAGCGCGTCCACGGCGACCTGCATCTCGGTCAGACGCTGCGAACCATCGGCGGCTGGGTGATCATCGACTTCGAGGGTGAGCCCGCCAAGCCACTGGCCGAGCGCCGCGCCCTGGACTCGCCGATTCGCGACGTCGCCGGGATGCTCCGGTCGTTCGACTACGCCGCGTCGTCGATGGTGATCCCGACCGAGATGTCCCCGCAGGAACACCACCGGATCGACGAATGGGCCGAGCGCAATCGGGCCGCCTTCCTCGACGGCTACGCCGCGACCCGTGGTGACGACCCGCGCGACCATGAGGTGCTGCTGCGGGCGTACGAGATCGACAAGGCGGCCTACGAGGTCGTGTACGAGAAGCGCAACCGCCCGACCTGGATGGGCATCCCGCTGTCCGCGATCGAGCGGCTCGCCGGCACCTGACGCTTATCGCTGGCGCTATACGGCCCGGATCAAAGTCCTGTGAATCACTCGACTAAGCTCTTCGGGTGCACGACGCGGCGCTGCCGGCCCTGGCCGCCGGATTCGTCCTGGCCCTGCTCACGGCTCCCGTCGGCGTGTCCGGGGCGGTGTTCCTCCTTCCGGTCCAGGTGAGCCTGCTCGACGTGCCGAGCCCGGCGGTCACGCCGACCAACCTGCTCTACAACGTGGTCTCCGGCCCCGGGTCGTTGAGCCGCTTCGGCCTGGACCGGCGGCTGGTCCGTCCGCTCACCGGCGCCCTGCTCGTCGGCACGGTGCCCGGCGTCGCTGTCGGCGCCGTCGTCCGGATCTACGCGGTGCCCGGCGAGACCGCCTTCCGACTCGTTGCCGCCACGCTGCTGCTCCCACTCGGTGCGTGGCTCTGCGTCCGCGGCATCGGCTGGGACTCCCGCGCGACCCGAGCCGAACCGCCGGGGCTGCCATGGCTGGCCGGACTGGGTCTCGCGGTCGGAGTGGCCGGCGGGATCTACGGCATCGGCGGCGGCTCGCTGATCGGCCCGATCCTGGTCGTTTGGGGACTGCCGATCATCGTGGTCGCCCCGGCTGCGCTCGCCACCACCCTGGTGACCTCGTCGCTCGGCCTGGTCGCGTACCTGCTGCTCGGCCTCACGACCAGCGCCGCCGACCCGATCTGGACGGTCGGCATCTGCGCGGGTCTCGGCGGCCTGCTCGGCGGGTACGTCGGCGCCTGGCTGCAACCCCACCTACCGCAGCGCGCCCTGACGCTGCTCCTCGGTGCGATGGCGATCGGGATCGCCGCGGCCTACGTGGCGCAGACCGCGCAGTGACGAAGGCGGCAGGGCTTGCCGCGGACGCGCGGACCTGAACGTCGAGTGGCGCACGGTGCCCCGTTTCGGTCGACTTAGCGAGGCATCGTGCGCCAGTCGCGAAGCCGGGTGGGGCACTGTGCGCCAGTCGACGGGCGGTGCGGGCGGAGAACGCCCCCACCCAACACATGACTAGCCGACGGAGTAGAAGGTCGACACGCAGAGCGGCTCGCCCTTGGGGCCGGCGTCGATGCCGAAGATCCCGCGACGCGGCCGGCCCTCGATGGCGCCGACGAAGCGGACGATGACGTAGCCGGCTCCGGCCACATGGCCCATCGGGGTGACGATCTGGAGGTCGGCCCGATGCCGGGCGGTCCACACCACGGCGTTGCCGATGACGTCTCGCCGCAGAGGGCAGACCATGTCGATCGCGCCGGCCACCTGGCCGGTGTTGAGCCGGCTCATGAACGTCCGGGACAGCAGGTCGACCGCGGCATCGGGGGCCAGTCGCGGGTTGAGCTGGCGAAGCGCCCAGGGCCGCTCGTGCGTCTGGGCGGGCGGGACCGGGCCGGGCGAACCGGGCAGCGCGGAACTCTTGCTGCGCTCGATCAGGAAGCCTGGTACGACGAGCCCGGTCACCAGCAAGGTGACCGCGATCACACATATCGCGCCACCTGATATCCACCAGAAATGTCGGGCACGATCGAGTCGAGTATCTGCCGGATCACTCATTGCGGACCAGCCTGCCAGACCGGCAGAAGGCATGCCGACCGGGACAGGCGCGGTCAGCGAGGTATCGCCGGAATGTCAGTCCCTGTTTGGTAGCAAAGTCACCTATGCCATACCGAGCAGGGGCACCATCGCAAGCCCATCCCATGGAAGACTCAAGACCTATGGCCAAGCCCGCACCCGCCGACACCGCGGACCTGGAGCGACTGGTCACCGGTCGCCACGCAGGCCCGCACGACCTCCTGGGCCCCCACCTGCACGACGGGGCCCTGACGATCCGGACGCTCCGCCCGCTCGCCAGGTCGGTGCGTGTCGACCACGGCGACGGCGTCGTTGACCTCACGCACGAGCACGAAGGCGTCTGGGTCGGCACCGTCGACGTGGACGAGCTCGTCGACTATCGCTTACTCGTCGAGTACGGCGACGGCATGACGCATCGGGTCGACGAGCCGTACCGGTTCCTCCCAACCGTCGGCGAGGTCGATCTGCATCTGATCGCGGAGGGCCGGCACGAGGAGCTCTGGACCGCCCTCGGAGCCCGTCCCAAGCGCTACGACGCGCTCGGCGGCAAGGTCGACGGAACCGCGTTCACCGTCTGGGCTCCGAACGCCCGTGGCGTCCGGGTCGTCGGTGACTTCAACGGCTGGAACGGCACCGCCCATCCGATGCGTGCGCTGGGCGGATCCGGCGTCTGGGAGTTGTTCATCCCCGATGTCGGCCAGGGCGCGATGTACAAGTTCGAAGTGCTCGGCGCCGACGACCACTGGCGGCTGAAGGCGGACCCGATGGCCTTCGCCACCCAGGTGCCGCCGGAGACGGCGTCCCGGGTCTATGCGAGCAGCCATGCCTGGGGCGACGAGGAGTGGATGACCGAGCGGGCCGACGGCGGCTGGCATGCCCGGCCGATGAGTATCTACGAGATGCATCTCGGTTCGTGGCGACAGGGGCAGACCTATCAGGAGCTGGCCAAGGAGCTGGTCGACTACGTCACCGAGATGGGCTTCACCCACGTGGAGTTCCTGCCGGTGATGGAGCATCCGTTCGGCGGCTCCTGGGGCTACCAGGTCAGCAGCTATTACGCCCCGACCTCACGGTTCGGCGAGCCGGACGACTTCCGGGCGCTGGTCGACGCGCTGCACCAGGCCGGGATCGGTGTCATCGTCGACTGGGTGCCGGCGCACTTCCCGAAGGACGTGTGGGCGCTGGCCCGATTCGACGGCACCGCCTTGTACGAGCACGCCGACCCGCGACGCGGTGAGCACCCCGACTGGGGCACGTACATCTTCGACTACGGCCGGCCCGAGGTGCGCAACTTCCTGGTCGCGAATGCCGTCTACTGGTTCGAGGAGTTTCACATCGACGCGCTGCGGGTCGACGCGGTCGCCTCGATGATCTACCTCGACTACTCGCGGGCGCCAGGCCAGTGGATCCCCAACGTCTACGGCGGTCGGGAGAATCTCGACGCGGTGAGCTTCCTGCAGGAGATGAACGCCACCTGCTTCCGGCGGGTCCCTGGCATCACGACGATCGCGGAGGAGTCGACGTCGTGGCCCGGCGTCACCCGGGCGACCGACATCGGCGGACTCGGCTTCGGCTTCAAGTGGAACATGGGCTGGATGCACGACACGCTCGGCTATCTCGCGCACGACCCGGTGCATCGCCAGTTCCATCACCAGCAGATGACCTTCGCGATGATGTACGCCTACTCGGAGAATTTCGTGCTGCCGCTGTCGCACGACGAGGTGGTCCACGGCAAGGGCTCGATGGTCCGCAAGATGCCCGGCGACCGCTGGCGCCAGCTCGCCAACCTGCGGGCCTACCTGGCGTACATGTGGGCGCATCCGGGCAAGCAGCTGATCTTCATGGGCACCGAGATCGGCCAGGAGGCCGAGTGGTCCGACGAGCGCGAGCTGGATTGGTGGCTGCTCGAGAAGGCCGAGCACGCCGGCCTGTGGAGTCTGGTGGGCGACCTCAACCGCACCTATCGGGACGCGTCCGCGATGTGGCTGCGTGACAACGAACCCGAGGGCTTCGCCTGGATCAACGCCAACGACGCCTCGCACAACGTGCTGAGCTTCTGCCGCTACGGCGCCGACCCGGACGACATGGTGGTCTGCGTCGCCAACTTCAACGCCCTCCCCCACGAGAACTATCGGCTGGG
This sequence comes from Nocardioidaceae bacterium, assembly GCA_035262905.1. Taxonomy (GTDB): domain Bacteria; phylum Actinomycetota; class Actinomycetes; order Propionibacteriales; family Nocardioidaceae; genus DATFRX01. Next base: position 1,416 of record DATFRX010000171.1, on the reverse strand, counting down.
TCTGCCGCTGGCCGGGAAGTGGCGCGAGGTGGTCAACACCGACGCCGAGATCTATGGCGGCTCCGGCGTCGGCAATCTCGGGGAGGTGGTCGCCGAGGAGCCGGGATCGGACGGCCAGCCGGCTTCGGCCCGGATTCGGGTGCCACCGCTCGGCACGATCTGGCTGCGGCCGGGCTGATCGCCGGCCGACCGGCGCAGGTAACGTGACAGCGTGTCCGAGACCCGCTTCGGGTCGATCCCCCTCCGCGACGGAGACGTCACCGTGCGGCTGGCGGACGGGGTCGATCCCACGCTGCTGACCTTCGCGGTCGAGCATGCCGACGAGAGCGCGGGCTCGATCACGCTGCGTCGGATCGACGATGCGCGCGGCGAGCTGACCTGGCAGCTGCACTCCTCGCATCGCGGCCTCGGCATCGGCGCTCGGGCCGTACGGCTCGTGGTCGGCTATGCCTTCGACGCCCTCGGGCTGATCCGGGTGGAGGCCTTCGTCGAGGCGAGCAACATCGCCGCGCTTCGGCTCGCGTCCCGGGCCGGACTGCGACGCGAAGGAGTGGTCCGCGGCCACGGCGAACGCGACGGCGTACGCCACGACAGCGTCCTGGTGGCCAGGCTGGCCGACGACCCGCCACCGGCGACCCGATCCGGATTCGTCCACGTGCTCAATGCCGCGCTGCCCCGCAAGCGGGTCATCACCCAGGGCCTGCTGCGCAACGAGCGCGGCGAGTATCTGCTGTGCGAGCTGACCTACAAGCCGGAGTGGGATCTGCCCGGCGGCGTCGTGGAGCCTGGTGAGTCGCCCGCGACCGGCCTGATCCGCGAGGTCCGCGAGGAGTTGGGTCTCGATCTCACCCCCGCCGGCCTGACCGCGATCAACTGGCTCCCGCCGTGGAGCGGCTGGGACGACGCCTGCATCGTGGTGTTCGATCTCGGCACCGTCCCCGCCTCGACGGTGGGTGACATGGAGTTCGAGCCGGCCGAGATCCGTGACGTCCATTGGTGCGATCTGGATCGTGTTGTGGAGCATGGCACGGCGGCGACGATCCGACTGCTGCGCTTCTTGGAGACGACTGACGGCACCGGGCCGTACTACCTGGAAGACGGCAGCGAGGCGTATCCGGCCCCGTGACCCCGCGAACAACACCACGGCGTGGTGTCCCCCCGACACTCTAGGATGCACGGGTCATGTTCACAGCGACACTTGCCGTGGTGCTGGGACTCGGGGTCGCATTGGCGCCGGGACCCTCCCTTGCCCTCGCCTCCGCCAACACCCTGCGAGGTGGCCTGCGCTCCGGGATCGCCAGCGGGATCGCCGCCTCGCTGGCTGATCTGCTGATCGTGGTCCTGGGCGTGATCATCCTGTTCGGCGTCGGGGACCGGCTGGCCAGCGTGATCGGCGTCATCGGCGGGGTCATGATC
>DATFRX010000170.1:0-7533 GCA_035262905.1 Nocardioidaceae bacterium | reverse complement strand
ATCGACATCAGCGCCCACTTCACCCCGGCGCAGGCCCAACGGATCGCGGACGAGATCAACCCCTAGTCTCTCGCCGACCGGGCTGCTGTAATGACTCTGTGCATCTCAACCCTTACGGAGCCGATGCCGTACTGCTGGCGGTCGCGCTGCAGCGGTCGGCGCCGTCGACTCCGGCCGCTCTCGAGGCGGTCTGCCGGCAGGCCGGAGTCGTCGTCGATCGTCCTGCGACCGGGGCCGACGTACGGCTGGTGGAGTCGGTCGTCGCGCGCTGGCTGACCGTCGTGGATGCACCCACCGACCGGGAGCGGGCCGACCGGCTGAACGCGCTGCTGAATGAGAATGCGGCCCACCCGCGACTCACCGACCACGCCGGCACCGGCTGGCACGTGCACTATCGCGACGCGCAGCAGCCGCTGGGTCGAGTCATCGCCGCCCTCGTCGCGGTCGGGACCGCGCTGCATCTGGCCGGCCGCGGCATGCATCGGCTCGGACGGTGCGCCGCCGGCGACTGCGACGGCGTGGTGGTCGACGTCTCGCGCAACGGGCGGCAGCGCTACTGCTCGCCGGCCTGCGCCAACCGCGACGCGGTGCGCCGGCACCGGGCTCGCAAGCGCGCTGTCACGGCCTGAGCCGCCTTAGGACGGCTCCTCGCCCTTCCGACGGGCCCGAGCGCGGCGCTTGCCCTCGTGCATCGCCTGGACGCGAGCGACCGGGATCTCGTGGCCCTCCTCGACCAGGTCGTCGGCCAACTGCTGCGGCGCCGGCAGCTGGTCGGCCCACAGATTGCGGTCGCCGACCAACCCCGGGACCGTATGGACGGTGAAGTCGGCCGGTGTCGACTGCGCGAGGTCGTCCCAGCCGACCGGGTAGGACACCGGTGTGCCCGGACGTACTCGCGGACTGTAGGCCGCGACGACGGTCGCGCCGCCGGACCGCGTGGAGTCGAGGAACACCTTGCCGCCACGGTCCGCCTTGACGTACGCCGTCGTCGCCAGGTCCGGATCGATCCGCTCGGCGCGGGCCGCGATCGCCCGAGTCGCCGCGGCAGCGTCCTCCATCGTCACGTCCTCGTCGATCGGGACGAAGATGTGTGCGCCCTTGGCGCCGCTGGTCTTGACCGCTCCGTCGAGACCGGAGTCACGTAGTGCCTGCCGCACCAGCTGCGCCGCCTCGACGACGACAGCGAACGACTCACCCTCCGGCGGATCCAGGTCCATCACGAGGTGTGTGACGCGGTCCCAGCGGTCGGCCCGGACGAGCGTCGGGTGGTACTCGATCGCCCGCTGGTTGGCGAACCAGAGCAGGGTCTTGCGGTCGTCGCACAGGGCGTACGCGACGTCGCGCTTGGACGCCTCGGCCCACACGGTCACCGTTTTGATCCACGACGGGGCGTACTTCGGGAGGTTCTTCTGCATGAACGGCTGCTGGCCCCGCAGCGCGCGAATCACCGACAGCGGACGGTCCTCGAGCTCCGGCAGGATGCACCCGCGGATCGCGTCGAGATAGTCCACCAGGTCGCGCTTGGTGGCGTCGGCGCCCTTGAACAGCGGGGTGTCGAGGTTGGTCAGCCGGACCCCGTCGCGTTCTTCCTCCACACCGCGAGGCTACCGACGATCGCAGCGCTCCGACGCCGACGCGACACTCGATCACAGAACTGGTGCGCCGGCGACCGAGAGTAATGAATAGACTCGTCCCGTGGTTCACCAGGCGCACATCGGGGAACGCGGCACTCCAGACCCGCGAATGCGCGCGACGATGGCCAGCGTCGCGCCGGGAATGCCCCTGCGCGAAGGACTCGAACGCATCCTGCGCGGTCGCACCGGCGCCCTGATCGTGCTCGGTCACGATCGCACCGTGGAGTCGATCTCGACCGGCGGATTCGCGCTCGACGTACCCTTCAGCGCGACCGGGCTCCGTGAGCTGGCCAAGATGGACGGGGCGATCATCATGGACCGCGACGCCAGTCGCATCCTGCGCGCCGCCGTCCACCTGATGCCCGACCCGTCGATCGAGACCGACGAGTCCGGCACACGGCACCGCACCGCCGACCGGGTCGCGCGGCAGACCGGATTGCCGGTCGTCTCGGTGTCGCAGTCGATGCAGATCATCGCGTTGTACGTCGGCACCGCCCGGCGAGTGCTCGAGGATCCGGGCGCGATCCTGGGCCGGGCCAACCAGGCGCTGGCCACCCTCGAGCGCTACAAGCTGCGACTCGACGAGGTCTCCGGGTCGCTGTCCGCGCTGGAGATCGAGGATCTCGTCACGGTCCGCGACGTCGCTGCCGTCATGCAGCGGCTGGAGATGGTCACCCGGATCGCGTCGGAGATCGAGGACTACGTGCTCGAGCTCGGCAGCGACGGGCGGCTGCTCAGCCTGCAGCTCGACGAGCTCGTCACCGGCGTCGACCTGGAGCGCGAGCTGGTCGTTCGCGACTACCTGCCGTCCGGCCGCCGGGCGCCGCGTACCCGCGACATCCTGACCGCGCTGGCCGCACTCAGCTCCTCGGACCTGGTCGACATCGCCGTGGTCGCCCGCGCCCTGTCGCTCGGCGGCGGTGAGCACCTCGACGCCGCCCTGTCGCCTCGCGGCTACCGGCTGCTGGCCAAGGTGCAGCGACTCCCCGGCACCGTCGTGGATCGGCTCGTCGACCACTTCGGCAGCCTCCAGAAGCTGCTGGCCGCGACGATCGAGGACCTGCAGGCAGTTGAGGGCGTCGGCGAGCTGCGCGCCCGCAGCGTCCGCGAAGGACTGTCCCGGCTCGCCGAGTCGAGCATTCTCGAGCGCTACGTCTGAGACTCGGTCGCCCCGTCGGACGGCGTCGGCTCGTCAGTGGGCTGGTCGTTGCTGGGCGTGGATCCGTCGGTGGGCTGGCCGTTGCTCGGCTGGTCGCTCGAGTCGCTCTTGCCCTTGCCGTCGTGCTTGTCGGCCGGCGGCTTCGGCGGCGCAACCAGATCGAAGTCCGCCTGGGAGGGCTCGCCCTCGAGCACCGCAGCCTGCACCGTGTACGAGCCGGGGTCGGCCGGCGTCGAGTCCGGCGTACATTGCCGGCCGGAGTGGAGACCCGACCAGGTGAAGTCGACCAGCGTCGACCAGTGCGGTTGCAGGGCCAGGTCGACCACCGGAACGTCGTCGGTGCAGTGCGTGGAGTCCCACACGACGTCGTGGCCTTCGGAGATCGACACCAGCAGGTGGTCGCCGTCCAGGCTCAGCGAGCATGCCGAGGAGCTGGCCGACGAGACGCGGAGCGTCATCTGGACCGGCTCACCGGCGTACGCCGGGTCCGTGACCGACGGCACGACACTCACCTGGGTCAGGTCGCACTCCTCGTGAGGACGCTGGAAGTTCTCGGCGACGTCCTTGACCTGCGCCGTACGCGACTTGTCGTGGCCGCGCTGTGAGTCGCGGTGCTTGGTCTGGGTCGGCGTGGGCTGCTCCGACTGCGTCGCGCCGGCCGGTGTCTCGTCCGGCGGAGTGGCACCGGAGCCGCCACCGTCGATCCAGCGCAACATGAGCCAGCCCACCAGGAGGACGACCGCCAGCAACGCCAGCCGGCGGACCCAGTAGACCCGGGGCGGCAACGGTCCCCGTGGGCGGGCCACAGTGTTCATCGTCGCTCACGGTAGTTGCCGGAAGCCGTCGATCCGTGGAGCCACTCCGAAGGCCGCTCGGACCGGGTCCAGCCCCCGCCAGGCAGACTGTTCGCGTGAGCGTGCCGACCACTGAGCTGCAGCGACGCGTGCTCGGCTGGTACGAGCGGCACGCCCGCGAGCTGCCCTGGCGCGATCCCGAGGCAGGCGCCTGGGCAGTCCTCGTCTCCGAGATCATGCTCCAGCAGACGCAGGTCAGCCGGGTCCTCCCGGCCTATCGCGCCTGGCTGGAGCGCTGGCCGACGCCGGCCGCCCTCGCCGCCGACCCGGTCGGCGAGGCGGTGCGGGCGTGGGGCCGGCTCGGCTACCCGCGCCGGGCGATCCGGCTGCACCAGGCGGCGACCGCGATCACCGAGCGACACGCTGGCGTGGTGCCGAGCGACATCGAGTCGCTCCGGGCACTGCCGGGCATCGGCGACTACACCGCGGCGGCCGTCGCGACCTTCGCCTACCAGGGCCGGCATCCGGTCCTCGACACCAACGTCCGGCGCGTCCTCACCCGGGCCATCGACGGCGCCGCGCTGCCGGGGCCTTCGGTACGCATCGCCGAGCGCGAGACCGCGCGCGGACTGCTACCGGACGACCCATCTGTCGCCGCGCGCTGGTCGGTCGCGGTCATGGAGCTCGGCGCCCTCGTGTGCACGGCGCGTGGGCCGCACTGCGAGGCGTGTCCGATCGCCGACCGATGCCGGTGGCGAACCAGCGGCTATCCGGCATACGACGGCCCGCGGCGGCCCACGCAGTCCTACGACGGGACCGATCGGCAGTGTCGTGGCGCGTTGCTGGCCGTGCTCCGGGCCGCGACCGGGCCGGTGCGCCGGCGGGAGTTGGAAGCCGCCTGGGATCAGTCGCAGCAACGCGAGCGAGCCCTGGACGGCCTGGTCGCGGACGGGCTGGTCGAGCCGCTCGACGGCGACCGGTTCGGGCTGCCGCGCTGAGGCCCGATCAGGCGGCGCCGTCGCTGATCCGCTGCGCGGTCGCGGCGAGGTCGCGCACCGGCGCCTCCATCTGCTGCGGATCATCGACCACCGGCATCGACAGGTTGAAGCCGGTCAGTGCGGCGTCGACCAGCCGGGCGATCCGCGGGGCGCGACGCGGGTTCGCTCCGCAGCCGACCAGATAGTCCCGCACGGCTCGGTCCCACTCCGCATTGCTATCCGCGATCACCTTGCGGTACGGATCGGCACCGAGGACACCGAGGGCGGCCCCCTGGATGTAGAGCCGGAGGCAGCGATCGAGCTCCGGCTCGACGTACGCCCGCCAGAGCGCGAGCACACCGGCCCGGACCGTACGAGCGCGCGGCATCAAATCGACGAACTCGACGGCGCGGCCCGTGGAGCGAGCGATGACGTCCGTGACCAGCGCGTCCTTGTCGCCGAAGTGATAGATGAGCATCCGGTCGCTGGTGTCGAGGGCGGCAGCGAGGGGGCGCAGCGACAGACCGATCAGGCCGTGCTCCAGGACGTAGTCCGTGGCCTGCTCGGCGAGGTCGTCTCGGCGTCCCATCCGGGAGTCTCCTTCGTGCGTCTCGATGTAGCAATCGCTACACTAGCTCCAATGTAGCGGACGCTACACACAGGCGCGACGAAGGGAGGCGTGATGGGACTCGCATCGGCACTGCTGGCCTTGGCGATCAGTATCGAGGTGGCTGCCACCGCGTCGTTGCCGCGTACGGACGGCTTCACCAACCCACTCTGGACGGCAACCGTACTTTTGGCGTACGCGATGTCGTTTCTCCTGCTCGCCATCGTGGTCCGGGACATCCCGGTGTCGATCGCCTATGCGATCTGGTCTGGCGCCGGCACGGCTGTGGTCGCACTGATCGGCGCCACGCTGCTCGGCGAGCGACTCGACGCCCTCAAGGTCACCGCGATCGGATTCATCGTCGTCGGCGTCGTCATGCTCAACCTGCGCGGCGCCCACTAAGCCCCAGGAACGCGAAAATCGACATCGTGGGGGTCGGAACCCCCACGATGTCGATTCGCTTGTCAGTGACTCAGTCGGTCGTGGCCTGCTCGATCAGCGGCGTGTCCGGCGCCTGCGCCTTCGGCGTGCCACGGAAGGTGAACGTCGCCTCGGGGCCTTCGCCGTCGATGTCGACGACCACGATCTGGCCGGGCTTGACGTCGCCGTAGAGCAGCTTCTCGGCGAGCGCGTCCTCGATCTCGCGCTGCACCGTACGGCGCAGCGGCCGAGCACCCAGCACCGGGTCGTAACCGCGGGTGGCCAGCTCCTCCTTGGCCGCCTGGGTCAGCTCCAGCGCCATGTCGCGGTCCTTGAGCCGCAGCTCCACGCCCCGCAGCATCATGTCGACCATCTCGATGATCTGCTCCTGCGTCAGCGGCGGGAACACGATGATCTCGTCGACCCGGTTCAGGAACTCCGGCCGGAAGTGCTGCTTCAGCTCCTCCGAGACCTTCGCCTTCATCGTGTCGTAGGACGCCGTGGCGTCGCCGGACTGGGAGAAGCCCAGGTTGACGCCCTTGGAGATGTCCCGCGTGCCGAGGTTGGTGGTCATGATGATGACGGTGTTCTTGAAGTCGATCATCCGGCCCTGGCTGTCGGTCAGGCGACCTTCCTCCAGGATCTGCAACAGCGAGTTGAAGATGTCCGGGTGCGCCTTCTCGACCTCGTCGAACAGCACCACCGAGAACGGCTTGCGCCGGACCTTCTCGGTCAGCTGGCCGCCCTCCTCGTAGCCGACGTAGCCCGGAGGCGAGCCGAACAGCCGCGACACGGTGTGCTTCTCGGAGAACTCACTCATGTCGAGCTGGATCAGCGAGTCGGGGTCGCCGAAGAGGAACTCGGCGAGCGACTTGGACAGCCAGGTCTTACCGACGCCGGACGGCCCGGCGAAGATGAACGATCCACCGGGGCGACGCGGGTCCTTCAGACCGGCACGCGTACGCCGGATCGCCCGTGACAACGCCTTGACGGCCTCCTCCTGGCCGATGACGTTCTTGTGGAGCTCGTCCTCCATCCTGAGCAGCCGGCCGGACTCCTCCTCGGTCAGCTTCACGATCGGGATGCCGGTCGCGGTCGCCAGGACCTCGGCGATCAGCTCCTCGTCAACCTCGGCCACGACGTCCATGTCGCCGGCCTTCCACTGCCGCTCGCGCTCCGCCTTGGCGGCGATCAGCTTCTTCTCCTCGTCGCGCAGGGACGCGGCGGCCTCGAAGTCCTGACTGTCGATGGCGCCTTCCTTGCGGCGGCGGACGTCGGCGATCTTCTCGTCGAACTCGCGCAGGTCCGGCGGTGCGGTCATCCGGCGGATCCGCAGCCGCGACCCGGCCTCGTCGATCAGGTCGATCGCCTTGTCGGGCAGGAACCGGTCGGAGATGTAGCGCTCGGCCAGCGTCGCCGCCGAGACCAGGGCCTCGTCGGTGATCGTGACCCGGTGGTGCGCCTCGTAGCGGTCGCGCAGACCCTTCAGCATCTCGATTGTGTGCGCCGCCGACGGCTCCTCGACCTGGATCGGCTGGAACCGGCGCTCCAGCGCGGCGTCCTTCTCGAGGTGCTTGCGGTACTCGTCGAGCGTGGTCGCGCCGACGGTCTGCAGCTCGCCGCGGGCCAGCATCGGCTTCAGGATGCTGGCGGCGTCGATCGCGCCCTCGGCGGCACCCGCACCGACCAGGGTGTGGATCTCGTCGATGAACAGGATGATGTCGCCGCGAGTACGGATCTCCTTGAGCACCTTCTTGAGGCGCTCCTCGAAGTCACCGCGGTAGCGCGACCCGGCGACCAGCGCGCCGAGGTCGAGGGTGTAGATCTGCTTGTCCTTGAGCGTCTCGGGCACGTCGCCGCGGACGATGTCCTGGGCAAGACCCGCCACGATCGTGGTCTTGCCGACGCCGGGCTCCCCGATGAGCACCGGGTTGTTCTTCGT
>DATFRX010000169.1:0-6777 GCA_035262905.1 Nocardioidaceae bacterium | reverse complement strand
ACGCTGCGTTCGGACGGTAGTTCCACTCGTAACCGTCGACTCCGGCGTTCGGCCAGTAGCCGTACGTCGTGGCGCTGACTCCGGTGCCGAGTCGTTGTACGGCCGCGCCGACCCGTTCGGCAACGGTGGAGCGGATGCCGTCGGCTCCGACGACGAACCGCGCGTCGGCTTGGAAGTCGTGCCCGCATCGGGTGCGGCCGACGACGCCGGTGACGACACCCTGCTGATCCCGTACGACGTCGGACACCGCGACGCCGAACCGCACCTCGGCTCCGGCGCTCGACGCGGCGTCGACCAGGATCGGGTCGAGCACAGTGCGCCGCGGTGCGTAGAGAGCATCGACGCTGTAGGACGGCTTGATCGCGATCGGGACCACCTCACCCGCGTAGCGGAAGGTGACCCGTCGAATCGGCGGCGTTCCGGCGGCGACTACTCGCTCCAGCAGGCCCCATCGTTGCAGTTGCAGCACACCGCCACGCATCAGTGCGTGCGTGGACAGGGTGTCCGAGCCGTACCTGCCTCGGTCGACGAGCAGGACGTGGAGGCCGTGCCGGGCCAGCAGCAGTGCGGTGGCCGCGCCCGCGGCACGGGCGCCGACCACCACCACGTCGTACTTCATCCGGCGTCGACTTCGATCGAGACGGGCACGCCGTTGGTCAGAACGTCGTAGACCGCCGAGCGGCGACGCGACTGCTCGACGATGTCGCGAAGCTTGTCGGCATCGTCGCCGCGGAGGGTGAAGCCGACCTTGATCTGCTGGTAGCCATTGCGGACGTCGTCCGACAGCCCGAGGATCCCGAGCAGGTCGATGTCGCCCTCCACCGTGGCTGTCACCTCGGTGAGGTTGACGTCTCGCGCGGCGGCGATGTTCGCCAGCCCGGACGCGAGACAGGCGGCGAGCGCGTGCAATACGTACTCCACCGGCGTCGGCCCGTTGTCCTGGCCGACCAGCACCGCCGGATGGTCTGCGTCGTAGGTCCATGCCGCCTGGTGGGTCATCTCCTGCTTGGCGCCGTAGAAGCCGTGGATCGTGGACTGGTTGTGCGTTCCCTTCAGCCACTGATTGGTCGCACGGAACTGAAACTTCGCCAGGTCGGGATCGTCCCTGACCGCGTCGATCGTCGCGAACAAGGCGGTGATGTCGACTCCGTTGTGGCTCATGGTGGTGGTCATGTTGCTGCTCCTTCTGGGCTCATTGGTCCGGCCAAGCTAAGTGACGGCTCCATAAGCAGCAATGACGCGGCGTTATCATTCATTAGTGGAGCTAATACCGCAGGTACGGCGGCTGCAGGTGCTCGCCGAGGTCGCCGACCGCGGCTCGTTCTCGGCCGCGGCTGACAGTCTGGAGATGACCCAGTCGGCCGTCAGCCAGCACATCTCGGCGCTCGAACGCTCAGTCGGCATGGCGGTGGTCGACCGTACGAGCCGGCCGCCGCAGCTGACCGAGGCCGGCACTGCACTGGTGCGCCATGCGCGCGTCATCCTGACCCGACTGGATGCCGCTGAGCAGGAGCTGGCCGCGGTGGCCGGACGGCGACTCGGCCGGGTGCGTCTGGGCGCGTTCCCGACCGCACTCGCCACCTTTGTGCCGCCGGCACTGGCCGCCTTCAAACGACGCGTTCCGACGGTCACGCTCAGCGTCGTCGACGATCACATGCCGCAGTTGCTCCGCCGGCTCGGCGATGGCGAGATCGACCTCGCGATCATCTACGGAGACGGGGCGATGTCGGACCCGGCGACCCAGGAATTCGAGCGGATACCACTGTTCGACGATCCGTTCCGGGCGGTCCTTCCACGAGGGCATCGGCTGGCCCGCAAGGACTCGACGGTCTCGCTCAGCGCGCTGTCGGACGAGACCTGGATCGGCGGGAGCACCGCGAGTGGCTGGTTCCGGATCGTGCGCCAGGCCTGTCGCGAGGCAGGATTCGAACCGCAGGTGGCGCTGACCTCAGACGACTACGTCGGAATCCAGGCACTCGTGTCCGCGAACCTCGGTGTCACGGTCCTGCCCGGGCTGGCCACGACCCGGCCTCGCTCCCGGGTCGCGATCCGGGAGCTCAGATCGCCGACGCCGGTCCGCCGGATCTGGGTGGCCCGGCCCGACGACGGCTATCCCTCACCTTCGGCCCAGATCATGATCGACACGCTCCGGCATGCGACCCGAAGACACGCGGCTGCGGTGTCGGACTGACCGGTCAGCGTACGTGTGGGGCGACCTGTGCGCCGAAGTCGCGCAGCTGCTGGGCCGGATCGGTGAGCGGCCAGACGAAGACGGTGTCGACGCCGGCCTTGGCATACTCAGCGAGCTTGGCCGCGCAGGTCTCGGCCGGACCGACGAGTACCTGGTCCGCGATCGTCGCCCGGTCCCGCTTCAGCATCGTGGACAAGGAGTCGAGCGTCTCCTGCGCCTCGGTCTTGTCGTCGGTCAGATGCATCCACATGGTCGCAAGCGCGATCGGAAAGTCCCGCTCGTCCCGGCCAGCTGCCCGAAGCGCCTCGTGCAGGGCGTCCCGACCGGCGGCGAGTTGCTCGGGTGTCGTGTTGTACGCCGATGCCAGCCAACCGTCTCCGAGCCGGGCGACCCGTCGAAGTCCGACCGGTGAGCCCCAACTGCCGACCCAGATCGGGATCGGCCTACTTGGTCGCGGCTCGAGTGTGGCCCTTGAGTAGAAGCGATCCCTCACCGGTGATCCGGCGTCCGAAAGCTCGGCGCGCAACAGGCCGACCGCTTCGTCGAACCGCGGCCATCGCTCCTCGAACGGTACCCCGGCTACCGCGTAGTCTGCGGCCGACGACCCCGGACCGACGCCCAGCACGAATCGGCCGTCGGACAGCAGATCCAGTGCCGCGGCGGCTTTCGCCAATGCGGCCGGCCCACGCACCACTGGGAGCGAGATCGTTGTCGCCAAGGTGAGGTCGGCACTGCGTTCGACGATGCTTGCCAGCGCGACGATCCCGTCCAACCAAGGGCGTTGGAAGACGAGGTGGTCGTTCGAGCTGATCGCGCTGAAGCCGGCCTCGCGCGCCGCGTCCACGTAGTCGGGCAGCGCCGGATAGCCCTGTCCGTCCAGGTCAATCAGTGGCAAGTGCGCGCCGAACTCCATCGCCGAAACTGTAGCGGCGTATGACGCGAGCCTCAGTGTTCGTCGACCACCTCGATGACTTCGCACCCGTGGAGTGTGTCGCTGTCGTCTTGGTAGCCGACGTAGGTGACGGAGTCGAAGCCCTGGCCGCAGAAGATCTGGTCGGCTGCGCCGTCGGGTGATCCCAGGCTGGCGTGATCCCTGTCCCGCCCGAGATAAAGCGTGTCGCTGCCCAGGCCCGGGACCGCGCCATCGTCGCCGCGGCTTCCGTAGAACAGATCCCGGCCCGGTCCGGCTCTGAACAGGTCGTCGCCGACGCCCCCGCGAGAGACGTCGTTGCCATGGCCGCCGCGAAGGTGGTCAGAACCCGACCCGCTGACCAATCGGTCGTCGCCGGCGCGACCGGACAAGATGTCGGCTCCCTGACCGCCGTGCAGCCGGTCGTCGCCCAGCCCCCCGTAGAGCTGGTCCTTGTCCGCCCGGCCTTGGATGATGTCGTCGCCGGCCAGTCCGCGGATGCGGTCGCTACCCGAGGTGCCGACGAGGGCGTCGTTGTGGTTCGTCCCGACGATGGTGCGAGCGCCGGGGCCGGCAACGGCGCCGCCCGCCGACACCGTCAGTGCTGCCGCCGCGAGGACGACAAGTGTGGTCTTCGTACGCATGTTGGTTCCCCCTGAACCGCATGAGTGCTCTCGTTCTAAGGACGCGACTGCCGCTGGAATGGTTGTCAGTCGCTCTCATCAAGGCCCGACGGCTGCGGTCGTAGTCGGGATGGCATCGTGCAGATGTGACCGATCGCGATGTCACCGACGGCCAGGCGCCGATCGACGCACTCATCGTCGGAGCCGGCCCGACCGGACTGGCGCTGGCGACGCAGCTGCAGGAGTACGGCACGCGGTTCCGGATCGTCGATCGCGCCCTCGATCGGGTGCGGGAGTCGCGAGCGCTGGCGGTCCAGCCGCGAACCCTCGAGATGCTGGCGAAGTACGGGATCACCGAGCGACTCGTCGAGCGGGGAAGGCGTGGCCTGCGGCTGCATATCCATGTCGGCCGCCGGATCATCCCGGTCGCATTGTTCGACATCGGGATCGACGACACCGCCTATCCGTACCTATTGTTCGTCTCGCAGGCGGTGACCGAGCGGCTGCTCGGCGAGCATCTCCGGGGACACCGCGTCACAATCGAGCGAGGCGTCGAACTCGTCGAGCTCCAGCAGAACGACGGCGACGTCACGTGCCGACTGCGTCACGACGACGGCAGCACCGAGCTCATCCGATCGCGTTACGTGGTGGGCTGCGACGGTGCCCGGAGTACGGTGCGGCAGCAGTCCGGGATCGGGTTCGAGGGCGGGTCGTATCCGCAGACGTTCGTCCTCGCCGACGTCGAGGCGGACGGCATCGAGCCCGGCGTCGCGCACACCTTCCTCGCGCCGTATGGCGTGCTGTTCTTCTTCCCGCTGGGCGCACCGGCGACCTGGCGGGTGCTCGGGATGCGTCCGCCCGACGACAGCCCGCCCGCGGCCGAACCGGTGACGCTGGAGGACGTGCAGCGACTGGTCGACGCGCACACGGGCGGGGGAGTACGTCTGCACGACCCTGTGTGGATGACCAACTTCCGGCTGCAAAGCCGCGGCGCGACTCGCTATCGGACCGGCCGGGTGTTCGTCGCCGGCGACGCCGCGCATATCCACAGTCCGGCCGGCGCTCAGGGCATGAACACTGGCATCCAGGACAGCCTCAACCTGGGCTGGAAGCTCGCGCTCGTGACGAGTGGGCAAGCCGACCCGGCGATCCTCGACACATACGAACCCGAGCGGGCTTCGGTCGGTCGGCAGGTGCTCCGGCTCACCGACCGCGCGTTCACCATCGCCACGTCGACCAACGCGCTGTTGCGGTTCAGCCGCGCCCAGGTGTTTCCACGGCTGCTGCCGTTCGGTCTGCGCTTCCGCCGGGCGCGAGCGTACGGCTTCCGTACGGTGTCGCAGCTCGGCATCCGCTATCGCCGCAGCCCGTTGTCGGCCCAGAGTCCGGCCACGTCGGCGCACGGACCGCATCCGGGCGACCGGCTGCCCGATGCGCCAGTTCAGATTGATGGTGAGCCGTCGACCTTGCATGCGGCATTGGGGCGTCCGGGCTTCCACGTGCTGCTCTGCGGCCCGGTCGACACCTGGCCGCCTGCCACCCGCTCCTATGTCGAAGGGCTCTATTCCGGTCTGGTCACCGTCCATCACCTCACCGGGGAGAATCGTCCGGACGCGTTGTACGACCGCAGCGGTGAAGCGCGTCGACGGCTCGGCGTCTACGACAAGGAGCCGGCGCACTATCTGGTCCGGCCGGACGGTCATGTCGCCTACCGGGCGAGCCGCGATCTCGCCGGTCTGCATGCCTATCTGGGTCGCTGGCTCAGCCACCCGTACCGCAGCTAAACGTCGTCGGTCGACCGCGGGAATGTCGTGGGAGTGAAATGCATGGCGCCGGCCGGCAGCATCCACGGCATCGCGACCAGCTCGAAGACGCCGGCCCGTACGGCGGGGTCGTCAGCCTTGAGCCGCAGCGCCTCGTCTGGTCCGCAACGCAGGATCGACAGGCCCCGGTAGTAGCGCTTGCTGCTGGGGTCGCCGACCGGACCGGCGGCGAGCAGTACGCCGCGCTCATGCAGGTCGGCCAGGTGACTCAGATGCGCGTCCTGGAGCCGATCGGCCTCCTCCTCTGAAAGTTGTGGCGGATCGTCCGGAGTGAGCAGCAGCACGATCGTGTAGCGGTCGAAGTCCATGTCGCTGATCGTAAGGCGCTCGGCGCAGATCGGATGCGAACAACTACGAAGGGAACGCCGGTACGCCTTTGACGGTCGACAGCCCCATCACGATCTGCCAGTCCTCGACCGGCCAGTTGCGAACGCCGGTGAGGGTTGCGCGATAGAACCTCGCCCCGAAGAGGTCCGCCTCCAGCAGGTCGGCGTCGGTGAGATTCGCATCCGCGAACTCGACCCAGCGAAGCACCGCGCTGCACAGGTTGGCCTGGGTGAGGACAGCGCCGCTCAGATTCGCGCCGGTGAGATTCGCGCCAGTGAGGTTTGCTCCGGTGAGATCTGCCTCGGCCAGATCCGCGTTGACCAGGTTCGCCTTTTCGAGATCGGCGAAGGCCAGCGTCGCCCGGATCAGGTTGGCACCGGCGAAGCGAGCTTTGCTCAGATCCCTTGCCTCGCTGAGGTTTGCGCCCCTGAGGTCCAACCGATAGGGATCCCGCAGTTCGCGTCGTCGGGCCAGGATGGCGGCTGCGGTACGCACGTCGAGCGGTGCCGGAACGGTGCTGGGCACGCTGCGGTCGCGGGCGAATCGGCACAACGTCTCGACCGCGCTGCGGTACTCAGCGGGTGAGTCGTTGGACAACCGCTCGAGCGCGAAGACGCCGGCCAGTCGTACGTCGAGGGACTCGTCGCCGAGACGCTCGACTGCCTGGCCGAATCGCTGTGCACGCTTGGCACTCTCTTCGAGCCGCAGGCGCGCGTACCAGAGGCTGATGATCCCGCCGATGGTGACAAGCAACGTCACCAGGACAGTGCGATCTTCGGCGAGCTGCTTGGTTCGGTCAACACCGTCTTTGCCGTTGGAGATCAGCTGACTCGGACCGACTAGGAGGACGGCGAGAACGCAGAGCAGCAAGACCAGCACGGCAAGCAGGAGCACCGATCGACG
>DATFRX010000168.1:0-5628 GCA_035262905.1 Nocardioidaceae bacterium | reverse complement strand
GCATCGCGATCTACCTGTCGCGGACCTATACCCGGTACGCCGCGTTCCCGGACGGCTCCGACCTGGGTACCCGACTGGCCAACCGGGTCAACTCGATCAACAACTGGGTCGTCGACCAGATCAGCAGCGTGACGGAGGGCTTCAAGAACTTCGTCAGCTTCAACCTGCTCAACCCGCTGGAGGGCCTGGTCGCCTCCACGCCGTGGTGGATGGCGGCGATCGCGATCCTGGCGCTGGCCGCCCTGATCGGAGGCTGGCGGGCGTTCGTGTCCACGGCGATCTGCGAGCTCATCATCTTGGGTACCGGACTCTGGAACGAGTCGATGATCACCCTGACCACCGTCTTGGTCGCCGCCCTGATGACCATGGTGATCGGGATCATCGTCGGCATCTGGATGGGGCGGAACCGACGGGTCGATACGGCGTTACGCCCGATCCTCGACGCGCTCCAGACGATGCCGCCGTTCGTCTATCTCGTCCCTGCCCTGGCCTTGTTCGAGGTCGGCCGGTTCTGTGCGATCTTCGCGGCCGTCGCCTTCGCGGTCCCGGTTGCGACCAAGCTCGTGGCCGACGGCATCCGCGGCGTGTCCCCGACGACCGTCGAGGCCGCCGAGTCAACGGGCACCAACACCTGGCAGATGATCACCAAGGTGCAGGTGCCGATGGCGCGGAGCTCGATCGTGCTCGCGGCCAACCAGGGGCTGCTCTTCGTCCTCTCGATGGTCGTCATCGGCGGCCTGGTCGGTGGGCAGGGGCTCGGCTACCTGGTCGTCCGCGGCTTCTCCCAGGAGGACATCTTCGGCAAGGGCCTGGCGGCCGCCGTCGCGATCACCGCACTGGGCGTGATGCTCGACCGGATCACCCGCTACGCCGCCGAACGAACCGGGCGCGAGGCGACCGCCTGACCCACAATCTGCAAAGTCAACCGCCGCGACGAGGCGGCACGATAGAAGGAGACAACATGAAACATGCGATGGCTCGGATCCGTCGCGGATGGGTGCTCACCTTTGTCGGTGCGATCGCCGCGTCCGCACTGGTGGCATGCGGAGGAGGCGACATCCAGGAGTCCAGCGCGCCCGCGGGCGGCGACTGCGGTGATTTCAACATCGCCGTCAACCCCTGGGTGGGCTACGAGGCGGACGCCTACGTCGTCGGCACGGTCGCTGAGCAGAAGCTGGGGTGCAACGTCGAGTACAAGAACCTCAAGGAAGAGGTCTCCTGGCAGGGCTTCGGCACCGGCGAGGTCGACGTGGTGCTCGAGAACTGGGGACACCCGGACCTGGTGAAGAAGTACATCCAGGGTGACGGCACCGCTGTACGGGTCGGCCCGACCGGCAACAAGGGAGTCATCGGCTGGTACGTGCCGCCGTGGCTCGCGGAGGCGCACCCGGACATCACCGACTGGCACAACCTCAACAAGTACGCCAGCAACTTCGAGACCTCGGAGTCGCACGGCAAGGGCCAGCTGCTCGACGGGGACCCGTCCTTCGTTACCAACGACGAAGCGCTCGTCCAGAACCTCAACCTGGACTACGAGGTGGTCTATGCGGGCAGCGAGGCGGCGCTGATCGAGGCCTTCCGCGACGCCCAAGCGAACCACGAGTGGGTCATCGGCTACTTCTACGAGCCGCAGTGGTTCATGTCCGAGGTGCCGCTGGTCAAGGTCGACCTGCCGCCGTACAAGCCGGGCTGTGACGCCAACCTGGAGAAGGTGGCCTGCGACTACCCGCCGTACAACCTCGACAAGATCGCCAGCAAGGACTTCATGGACGCCGACGGCCCGGCCGCGAAGTTGGTCCAGAACTTCCAGTGGACCAACGACGACCAGAACCTGGTCGCGAAGTACATCGCCGACGAGGGCATGAAGCCCGAGGACGCCGCGCAGAAGTGGATCGACGCCAACCCGGACAAGGTCGACGCCTGGCTGCAGGGCATCACCTGATCCCCGGCACGGAGATTTGTCCCTGACGATCGCGCCGTCGTCCCGCTCCGGCAGCGGGACGACGGCGCGATCTCGTCTCGCCGACGCCGTCGCCTTGACATGCCTCGGCGGCGGCGCTGATCCTATAGTTGTCTCGCATCGTGCGTGCCGTTTCGGATAGCGCAACGGCTTGGAAGCACAGCAAATCGAAGTGGGTGAGCCATGGCATCGGTTCCGAGCCGAGCGCGTGTCGTCGTGATCGGCGCCGGCATCGTCGGAAACAGTCTCGTCTATCACCTGGCCCGGCTGGGTTGGCGCGACATCGTCCAGATCGACAAGGGGCCGCTGCCCAACCCGGGCGGCTCGACCGGGCACGCGTCCAACTTCATCTTCCCGGTCGACCACTCCCGGGAGATCACCGACCTGACGCTCGACAGCGTGCGGCAGTACAAGGAGATGGACGTCTTCACCGAGTCGGGCGGCTTCGAGGTCGCCCGTACCGAGGCGCGCATGGAGGAGCTGCGGCGGCGGATGTCGTCGGCCAAGGCGTGGGAGATCCCGTCGGAGCTGGTGACGCCGGAGCAGGTCGTCGAGCGGGTGCCGTTCCTCGACCCGAGCGCCATCATCGGCGCCTTCTGGACCCCGTCGGTCGGCGTCGTCGACTCGCTCCGGGCCGGCACCATCATGCGCGAGCGGGCTCAGGAGCTCGGCGCCCTCCAGGTCGCGGCCACCGTCGAGGTGACCGGCATCGACGTCGAGGAGGGCCGGGTCAGCCGGGTCCGTACCACCGCCGGTGACATCGAGACCGACACCATCGCGATCGCCTGCGGCGTGTGGAGTCCGAAGCTGGCCCGGATGGCCGGCGCCCACATCCCGCTGACGCCCGCCGTCCACCAGATGATCAGCGTCGGCCCGGTGCCGATCCTGGCCGACAGCCCCGGCGAGATCACGTTCCCGATCGTCCGTGACATGGACACCTTCTGCTACGAGCGGCAGCACGGCGCCGACATGGAGGTCGGTTCGTACGCGCACCGCCCGATCCTGTGGGACCCCGAGGAGATCCCGACGATCGAGCAGGCCAAGCTCTCGCCGACCGAACTGCCGTTCACGCAGGACGACTTCGACCCGCAGCTGGAGCAGGCGTACGAACTGATGCCGGACCTGCTCGGCGCCGAGGGAGCGGAGATCCGCTACGCGATCAACGGGCTGCTGTCGCTCACCCCGGACGGGTCGCCGATCCTGGGCGAGTCGCCGGAGGTCGAGGGGCTCTGGTCGGCCGCCGCGGTCTGGGTCAAGGAGGGCCCGGGGGTCGGCCGCGCCGTCGCGGAGTGGATGGTCGACGGCACCCCCGAGATCGATCTGCACCACAGCGACATCGCCCGGTTCTACCCGCACCAGCGGACCCGCACCCACATCCGCGCGCGTACCAGCGAGGCGTTCAACAAGACCTACGGCATCATCCACCCGGGCGAGCAGTGGGAGAGCGATCGCAACCAGCGACTCGCACCGATGAACGCCAACCAGCGCGAGCTCGACGCGGTGTTCTTCGAGGCGGTCGGCTGGGAGCGGCCGATGTGGTACGGCTGCAACGAGAGCCTGCTCGGTGAGTACGGCGACGCCGTCATGCCGCGCGAGCACGAGTGGGACTCCCGCTGGTGGTCGCCGATCATCAACGCCGAGCACCTCGCGATGCGCGACCGGGCCGGCATCGTCGACCTGTCGGCGTTCGTGATCTTCGACGTCGTCGGGCCACGGGCGATGGAGGCCGTCCAGGGCGTCATCGTCGGCCAGGCCAATGTCGCGGTCGGCCGGGTGATCTACACCCCGGTGCTCGACGAGCACGGCGGCTTCCGGGCCGACCTCACGGTCATGCGACTCGGGCACGACCACTACCGCGTCGTGACCGGCGGCCACACCGGCATGATCGACCGCAAGTGGTTCGCCGACCACATGCCGTCCGACGGCACGGCGCAGGTCGTCGACCTCACGTCGGCGTACACCACGATCGGTCTGTGGGGCCCGAAGGCCCGCGACATCCTCGGCGCAGTCACGAGCTCCGACGTCAGTCACGAGGGCTTCGGCTTCGCCCGCTGCCGCGACATCGAGATCGATTCGCTCGACGTGCTGGCGTCGCGGATCTCGTACGTCGGCGAGCTCGGCTGGGAGCTGCATCTGCCGATCGAGCACGGAGCAAAGCTGTGGCAGCTGCTCCACGACGCCGGCCGGCCGCACGGCGCGGTCCCGGTCGGGATCGGCGTCTACGGCACGACCGGCCGGATCGAGAAGGGCTACCGGGCGTACGGCTTCGAGCTCGATGCCGAGCGGACCATCGTCGAGGCCGGCATGCAGCGGCCGAAGGTCAAGGACGCGGACTTCGTCGGTCGTGAGGCCTACCTGAAGCATCGGTCCGCCGATCCGGAGACGGTGATGTGCACCTTGTCGGTCGACGACCACACCTCGGCCGACGGCACCAAGCGCTACATGCTCGGCGGCGAGCCGATCCTGACGGCTGATGGCGGGCCGCTGGTCGATGGCCACGGCCACCACCCGTACGTCACGAGCGCAGGCTCGGCGCCGTCCCTCGGCAAGCACCTGCTGATGGCGTACCTGCCGCCGGACGTCGCCAAGGTCGGCACCAAGCTGTCGGTCAGCTACATGGAGCAGCTCTATCCGGTGACGGTGGGCTCGGCCGACGCGACTGCGATGTTCGACCCGGACAACGAGCGGATCCGGAGGTAGCGCCATGGCCAACGTCCTGGTGTGTGTGAAGCGGGTGCCCGACGTGTCGGGCGAGTTCGCCCTGACCGACGACGAGCAGTCGGTCGACGCCCGGCGGCTCGGCTTCACGGTCAGCCCGCATGAGGAGTGCGCCGTCGAGCTCGCGACCCAGATCGCCGGCGACACCGGCGGCGAGGCGACCGTGCTCTCGGTGGGGTCCGACGACTCGATCGAGCAGTTGCGCGACGCGTTGGCGGTCGGCTGCACGAAGGCGGTGCTGGTCGAGGCCGACCTCGCCGCGATCGGGCCGGTGGACGTGGCCCGCGCGATCGCAGACGTGGTGCGGGCCCACGAGGCAGCCGGCACGAGCTACGACGTCATCCTGCTTGGCAACGACGCGGCCGACACCGGCGACTTCCAGGTGCCGGTGCGTCTGGCGTACGCCCTGGAGCGGCCCGTGGTGACCGGCATCTCGACGGTGTCGGCAGACGGCGAGACCGTGGTCGCACGCGGCGACGGTCCGGACGGGCCGGAGGTGTTCGAGCTGCCGATGCCGGCCGTCGTGGCGGTGATGGAGGGTGGCGTGACGCCGCGCTACCCGTCGATCCCCGGGCGCATGAAGGCTAAGAAGGCGCCGATCGAAACGATCGCCTTCGCCGGTGAACCGGTCGGCTCGGGCCGGGTGCGATTGAAGCTGCCCGAGGTCGAGGCGAGCTCGGTACGGATCCTCGGCACCGGCGCCGACGCCGCGCCCGCGGTCGTCGACGTGATGGAGGAGCTGGGGGTGTTGCCGCGATGAGTGTCCTGGTTCTGGTGGAGCCCGATGCGGGAGGCGCGTCCCTGACGTCGCTGGAGGCCGTGACGTTCGCCCGCGGGTTGGCCGAGGCCGGTGGCGGCTGGCCGGTCCATGCCGTCGTGGTCGGGCCGGTCGAGGAGTCGGTGTGGTCGGCGCTGGTCGACCAGCTCGGCGCCTACGGCGTCACGTCGGT
>DATFRX010000167.1:0-2962 GCA_035262905.1 Nocardioidaceae bacterium | reverse complement strand
ACCACTACATGTCCGACCCCGACTTGTCGGCCCAGGAACGCGCGCTGCAGGCACAGCGAGTGGCGAACCCGACCGGCACGGTGCTCGGTGCACTGGACTTCGGCGCCACCACGCAAGCGCACGAGACCACTGCGGCGGCCGACAAGGCGCACAACGATCGCGTCGACGCGGCGTTCACCGTGGCGGACTCCCTCGTCGGGCTGGTGCCGACCGGCAAGGTGCCGCTCGCCGGAGACGCCATCAACTTCATGATGGGCGAGCTCCAGGACTCGCTGCAGCAGGACACGTCAGGCGTCGGCAACTACAACGCCGGCGACGTGTACGACGGCGGCCAGAGCTCGGCAGAGGCGATCGCGCAGGCCGCGTACTACCGCAACACTCCCGACGCCGAGCTTCCGACGGAGCTGCACGGCCACCCGCCGGTGTCGCACTGGACCGCTGCACAGAAGGCGGCGTACGTCGACTGGCTGCAGGACACCGGCATGTCGCCGGCCGCGTCCAACTCGGCCACCGGCGCGGCCCACTCGGCCTACTCCAACGGCTACTCAGACGCCCAGAACATGATCCAGGGCAAGTAGCGATCGACGGTCAGACGTTGAAGCCGAGGGCGCGCAGCATCTCGCGGCCGTCGTCGGTGATCTTGTCCGGGCCCCACGGCGGCATCCAGACCCAGTTGATCCGGTGGTCCTTGACCAGACCCTCGAGGGCCTGGGCGGTCTGGTCCTCGATCACGTCGGTCAGCGGGCAGGCGGCCGACGTCAGGGTCATGTCGATGGTGGCGTTCGACTCGGCGTCGAGATCGACGCCGTAGACGAGACCGAGGTCGACGACGTTGATGCCGAGCTCGGGGTCGACGACGTCCTTCAGCGCCTCGGTGACGTCGTCAACGGTTGTCGGCTTCGGGCCCGACAGATCCACCTCGGGCAGGTCGTCGGCCTTGGTGGTCTCGCTCATGATGCCTCCTTTGCGAGTGCCTGACTCGTCGCGTCCTTCCACGCCATCCAGGACAACAGCGCGCACTTGATCCGGGCCGGAAACTTCGCCACGCCGGCGAAGGCGACTCCGTCCTCGAGGTGATCCTCGTCGGGCTCGCCCTTGCCCTGCATCAGCGCGAGGAAGTCCTCGTGCAGCGCGGTCGCCTCCTCCAGGCTACGTCCGATCACCAGATCGGTCATGACCGACGCCGCGGCCTGGCTGATCGAGCAGCCGAGCGCGTCGTAGGAGACGTCGACGACCGTCTCGCCCACCAGGTGCACGCGCAGCGTGACCTCGTCGCCGCACGTGGGGTTCACGTGATGCACCTCCACGTCGTACGGCTCACGCAAACCCCGATGGTGCGGGTTCTTGTAGTGGTCCAGGATGATCTCCTGGTAGAGCGCGTCGAGCTCCATGCCGTCCTAACTCAAACCTTGAAGTAGCTCTTCGTGTAGTTCAACGCATCGACCAGCGCATCGATTTCCGCCTCGGTCGTGTAGAGGTACGACGAGGCGCGCACCGACGCCTGGACGCCGAACCGCGCATGCACCGGCTTCGCGCAGTGATGCCCGGCGCGGACGGCGACACCGCGGGAGTCGACGACCTGGGCGACGTCATGTGGATGGATCCCGGCCAGCTCGAAGCTGATCGCGCCTCCGCGATCCACCGCCTCGGCGGGTCCCAGGATCTTCAGCCCATGCACGTCCGACAGCCGGTCCAGCGCGTACGCCGTGATCTGCTGTTCGTGGGCGGCGACCGACTCCATGCCGAGTCCGCTGAGGTAGTCGACGGCAGCGCCGAGTCCGACGGCCTCGGCGATCGGCTGGGTGCCGGCCTCGAACCGTGCGGGCGGCCGGGCGTAGGTCGACTTCTCCATCGTGACGGTCTCGATCATCTCGCCGCCGCCGAGGAACGGGGGCAGCTGCTCGAGGATCTCGCGCTTGCCCCACAGCACGCCGATGCCGGTCGGGCCGATCATCTTGTGGCCGGTGAACCCGACGAAGTCGGCGCCCGTCGCCGTCACGTCGTAGGGGATCTGCGGCACCGCCTGCGCGGCGTCGACGACGACCAGCGCCCCCACCTCATGGGCGCGCTGCGCGATGTCGGCCACCGGGTTCAGGGTGCCGAGCGCGTTGGAGATGTGGACCAGCGACACGACCTTGGTGCGCTCGTTGATCAGCTCGTCGATGTTCGACAGGTCGAGCCGGCCCTCGTCGGTGACGCCGAACCACCGGAGCGTCGCGCCCTTGCGCTGGGCGAGCAACTGCCACGGCACGATGTTGGAGTGGTGCTCCATCTCGGTGATGACGATCTCGTCGCCGGGACCGACCGAGTACGGCGGCTCCGCCCATGCGAGGACGTTGGCCACCAGGTTGAGCCCCTCGGAGATGTTCTTGGCGAACACGATCTCGTCGCGGCTCGGTGCCTTGACGAACGCCGCGATCTTGTCGCGGGCCCGCTCGTAGGCCTCGGTCGCCTCGGAGCCGAGCTGGTGCAGCGCCCGGGCCACGTTGGCGTTGTGCACCCGGTAGTGCTCGTCGATCGCGTCGATGACCTGCTGCGGCTTCTGCGACGTGTTGGCGCTGTCCAGGTAGACCAGCGGCCGGTCGCCGGCCAGCCGGCGCGACAGGATCGGGAAGTCCTCACGGACCTTCTCGACGTCGTAGCTCAGGTCGGTCGACATCGCGATCAGCTCACCGTCCGGCCGCGGCGCTCACGTAGCGGTCGTAGCCCTCGGCCTCGAGGCGCTCGGCCAGCTCCGGCCCACCCTCGTCGGCCACCTTGCCGCCGACGAACACGTGGACGAAGTCCGGCGTGATGTAGCGCAGGATCCGGCTGTAGTGGGTGATCAGCAGGACGCCTCGGTCCCCCTGCGCCCGGAACCGGTTGACGCCCTCGGCCACGATCTTGAGCGCGTCGATGTCGAGGCCCGAGTCGGTCTCGTCGAGCACCGCGAACCGCGGGTTGAGCAACTCGAGCTGCATGA
>DATFRX010000166.1:0-5428 GCA_035262905.1 Nocardioidaceae bacterium | reverse complement strand
AGCCAAGATGACCGAGTCGATGTGGTCCCTGCCTGAGCGTGCGCCGCATCGCCGCTACCGACACCGACGCTCGAGTCGCCGGTCGCAGGCTCGAACCCTTGCCCGGGTGCGTACTTGCCGGAAGCTGGTTCGCAATGACGTGTCATCTCCGCGCGAGAATAGGTTGCGAGCACGGCAACCGGTCGCAGGTTCGGCAGGCGACGCGAAGGTGTCCGGCTGGTGACTCCCACGGAAACCTTCGGTGGCGGTTACGCCTTGTCGCCGCTCGGGGACGCCCGTGACGTGCGACGATTCCGCACATGAGCGTTAGATCCGTGTTCTTCAATGCGAAGCAGCAGCGAGACGTCGCTGCGGGCGAGACTGTCTTTGCGGAGGGCGACGCCGGGAACGAGATGTACGGGCTGATCGAGGGCACCATCGCGCTGCGCAAGGGCGATCGGACGGTCCGGGAGCTCGGGCCCGGTGAGACATTCGGCGAGATGGCGATCGTCAGCGACGCCCCGCGCAGCCTGGGTGCCGTGGCGACCGATGCGGTGCGCCTCGCCGTCATCGATGACCGGGAGTTCCTCTTCCTGGTGCATGAGACCCCGACATTCGCACTCCAGGTGATGCGCTCGATGGCCGAGCGCATTCGCGACCTCGACGACCACTCGTAGCATCTCGGCCGCTTCGGCCAGAACGCGAACCCACGAGCCAGAGCCGGCCTGGTGGCGCCGGCGGCCGTGCTGCCCTATCGTCGTCCTGACTGTTCACTCAGTCAGGAGTACGGGCGACGGGAGTCCACATGCGTCGCACCATGACGGCCTTGTTGGGACTGGTGCTCGGCATCGGGGCTGCCGCGGCTGGCTGCACCGACTCCCCCGACGATCCGGCGCAGCCGCAGCCGCTGCCCTCTGTACCGGCGGCGTCTTCGGACGCGATGCCACTCTCGCTGCTGGTCTTCAACGTGGAGTACGGCGGCACCAATGCGACTGACCAGGTGATGGCCGACGTCGACGCGGACGTCGTCGGCGTGCTGGAGTCGTACAACCGGCTGCCCGAGATCGCCGCCAAGGCCGGCTACCCGTACTACGACGTCGGCCTGCAGATCCTGTCGAAGTACCCGATCCTGGAGCCGTCGGGGGCAAACGGCCGCTATGCATTCTTGGAGGTACGGCCGGGCGAGGCGGTTGCGATGATCAACACCCACCTCGACTACGTGGAGGACGGCCCGAACCGGCTGCAGCAAGGCGTACCGCTGAAGGACGTCCTGGCCACCGAGCGAGCGGTCCGGCTGTCGTCGCTGGAGAAGCTGCTGCCGTCGGCGAACAGTCTGCTGGACCAGGGCTGGCCGCTGCTGTTCACCGGAGACCTCAACGAGCCCTCGCACCTGGACTGGACGGCGGCCACGGCGGCTCAGCATGGCGGGATCGGGCCGGTGCCATGGCCGGTGAGCGAGGCGCTGATCGGCGCGGGCCTGCGGGACACCTATCGCGAGACGCATCCGGACCCGGTGACCGATCCCGGCAACACGTGGGGGCAGGTCGCGGGCAACAAGGGCAGTCCGCGGCGGATCGACTACGCGTACGTGGGTGGGCCGGTGCAGGTGAAGAGCGCCGAGGTCGTCGGTGAGCAGGGCGGGCCCGGTGTGGACCGGGGCTACCCGCGATGGACGTCGGACCATCGCGCCGTGCTCGCGCAGCTCGACGTCTCGCCGATGCCGCTGCCGAGCCCACTGATCGCGCTGTCGAGCCGTCTGGTCACGGTCGGCGACAACGTGACGGTGACCTATCGGCTGCCGCCCGGCGACTCGTCCGGCACGGTCGAGCTCAGCGGCCCGTCGACGGCGTCGTACGACGTATCGCAGCCCACCGGCACCGTCGACGTGGACACGGCCACGCTCGCGGCCGACGCCTACCGGGTCGACCTGGTCGGCCAGGACGGGTCGGTCGCCGCGAGCAACGACCTCTATGTACGCTCGCATAACGCAAACGTCCACCTGACCACGGACGCGAAGACGTACGACGTGGGCCAACCGATCACGGTCAGCTGGACGGATGGTCCCGGCAACCGGTGGGACTGGATCGGCGTCTACCGCGCTGACGCCGCGGACCCGAAGACCGACGACTACCTGGTCTGGGGCTATACGGGCGGCCACGACTCCGGCGCTCTGCCCCCGACCACCGACGGCCAGCTGGTCCTGGGCCAGGACCACCAGGGCAGTCCCTGGCCGCTGCCACCGGGCCGGTACGTCGTCCACTACCTCCTCACCGACCAGTACCAGAGCGTCGGATCGACCAGCTTCACGGTGCGGTGAGCAGGGGTGTCCACGAGCGGACTGCAGGACGAGGCGACGGAGCTGCTGCAGGCGCTAGTACGGGTGGACACCTCGAACCCGCCAGGCGGTGAGACCCCGGCGGCGCTGGTGCTGCGCGACTATCTCGAGGCCCATGGCGTCGAGTGCGAGCTGGTGGCGCGCGATCCCGAGCGGGCCAACCTGGTGGCTCGGCTCCCCGGTGAGGGCGACGGGCCGTCACTGGCGTTGCTGGGCCACCTCGACGTGGTCCCGGCCGATGCCAGCGGATGGACCCGGCCGCCGTTCTCCGGACACCTGGACGGCGACGGCTTCGTGTGGGGACGCGGCACCGCGGACATGAAGAACGAGGTGGCCACTCGAGCCGTTGTGCTGGCGACCCTGGTCCGGGAGGGCTTCCGGCCCCGCGGGGATCTGCTCCTGGTCGCAGCGGCCGACGAAGAGGACGGTACGAACGACGTCGGGACCAGCTGGCTGCTACGGGAGCGGCCGGATCTCCGGGTCGACTACGTGCTGAACGAGGGCGCAGCCGAGCGTCTCGATCTGGCCGATGGACGGCGGGTGGTCACGATCGCGGTCGGCGAAAAGGCGGCGGCCTCGGTACGGGTCACCGCACACGGCACCCCGGCGGCGAGCACGATGCCCACTCCCGGTGAGGGCGCGGTCGTCCGGCTGGCCCGGCTGGTGGAGCGGATCGACGAGTTCCGCGCACCGCCCACCCTGGTGCTGGAGACCAGACGACTCATCGAGCTGCTGACCGGCCCGCTGCCCGACCGACCGGATCCGGACCAGCTGGCCGCCGCGCTGGCCGACGTCGAGTCGCTCCACCCCGCGATGGCCGACCTGGTGCTGCCCCTGCTGGTCACCACGATCGTGCCGACCCGGCTGCAAGGTTCGGACGCGCTCAACGTGATCCCGGCCAGGGCCAGCGTCGACTGTGACTGCCGCACGCCGCCCGGAGTGACCGAGGCCGATCTGCTGGCCACGATGGCCGAGGCGGTCGGCGACGACATCCCCCACGAGTTGCAACTGCTGGAGGACGTCGTCGGCGGGACCGCCTCTCCGGTGGACTCCCCGTTCGTCGACGCGGTCGCCGGCATCCTCACCGACGTGGATCCCGAAGCAGTGCTGGTGCCCACGCTGCTCAACGGGTTCACTGACTCGCACTACTTCCGAGCCGCCTTCGGGTCCCAGGCGTACGGCTTCTGGCCGGCGCGGCACACGCCGTACGACGTGGTCGCCACCGGTGTCCACGGCAACGACGAGCGGATCCACGTCGACGACCTCGGGTACGCGATCGAGTTCGAACTCCGGCTGTGTCGCGAACTGCTCGGCGGGCCGCGCTGACTCGATCGAGTTCGCGAGACGGTGCTCGAGGCGGCTGGCCTGCCGCGGCGTACGCTCGAATGTTGGACCACCGGTGGGTGCGCCCGTTCGATTTCATCGACGAGCACGTGAAGGACGGACCACGATGAAGACTCAGCCGATCGTTTCACCGCAGGATTGGGACGCCGCCCGCGAGGAGCTGCTGGTCGAGGAGAAGAAGGTCACCCGCGCCCGCGATGCGCTGGCCGCCAAGCGCCGCCGAATGCCGTGGATGGCGGTCGAGAAGGAGTACCGCTTCGACGGCCCGGAGGGCTCGTTGAGCCTGCTCGACATGTTCAATGATCGCCGCCAGCTGATCGTCTATCGCGCCTTCTACGCCCCGGACGTCACCACGTACCCGGAAGGGGGCGGCGCGTATCCGGAGCGAGCCTGCGTGGGCTGCTCGTTCCTCGCCGACCAGGTCGCGCACCCCGCCCACCTCAATGCGCGGGACACCACGCTGGCGTTCGTCTCGCGCGCTCCCCAGGCCGAGATCCAGGGCCTGAAGGAGCGGATGGGCTGGCAGCTGATCCCGTGGTACACGATGACCGACGACTTCGACAAAGACTTCGGCGTGGACGAGTGGCACGGAAACAATGCCTTCATCCGGGACGGCGACCGGATCTATCGCACCTACTTCATCAGCAGCAGGGGCGACGAGGCGATGGGAAGTACCTGGAGCTACCTGGACCTCACGGCACTCGGTCGCCAGGAGGAGTGGGAGGACTCGCCAGAGGGCCATCCGCAGACCCCGCCGTACGCGTGGTGGAACTACCACGACGCGTACGGCAAGACGACGTAGTCACCACCGGACGACGGCCACGGACGGGCACCGGCTGACGGTCAGTTCATCGACATCGTCTCGCCGGACGGGATGGTCAGGCCCGGCACCAAGTCCGGCGCGACGAGCATGAGCACGCCGATGGCGACGAGCACGGCCGCGGTTGCGTAGGTGACGCCTCGCCGCCAGGGGATGGTCTTCTCGACCGCGACGATTCCGGCGATGAACGCCATCCAGGAAACGCTCATCACGCCAAGTGCGAACAGGGTCGCCATGAGCGCCCAGCAGCATCCGAGGCACCAGGCCCCGTTGCGGACCCCCATCCGCATGGCGCCGCCGAGGCCGTCGCGCCATGAGCCCAGGAGTGCGTCGAGCGGACTGCGGCACGCGGCGAGGCACCTGGCCTTGAACGGGGTGAGCTCGTAGCCGGCGGCGACGACCACCGTGGCGCCCGCGAGTGTGCGGCCGGCCCGGTTCCATGCGAGCAGGTCACCGAACCCCGCTACGGCGGCCGAGCCCACGACGTACGCGAGGAGACCGACGACTGCCCATGTGAGCAGGTAACCGGCGGCGAACATCCAGGGCGAGAGCGGTGACGCTTCCCGTGTGACCCGGGCGTACAGCGCGACCGTGGGTGCGACCGACGGGAACATCATCGCCGCCATCATGACGACCC
This sequence comes from Nocardioidaceae bacterium, assembly GCA_035262905.1. GTDB lineage: Bacteria > Actinomycetota > Actinomycetes > Propionibacteriales > Nocardioidaceae > DATFRX01. The sequence continues at coordinate 313 of DATFRX010000166.1, read as the reverse complement.
AGATTCCGACGAACCACCCGAGGCCACCGAGGCTCGTCCAAGGGCCGGCGTCCATGCCGCGCATCTGACTCGCCGTCCAGACCCATCCGACCGCCGCGATCGCGAACAGCGCCGCGACCAGCCCGAGGCGGGTGCGCACCGCACCGTACGCCGGGCCAAGACCGGCGTCGCTGCCGGATCCGACCGCCAAACCCAGACCCCTTCCGTGCGAAGCTCCAGTCTCGCACCGAGACCAGCAGGACGGGGCAGGCATCAACCAGCACCACTGCGCAGCCGCCCTGTGAGGCATCCTGGACCTAGACGCGCGGAGGTG
>DATFRX010000165.1:0-4106 GCA_035262905.1 Nocardioidaceae bacterium | reverse complement strand
CACGGGCATCGCCATGCAGCTCGCGATGGCCGTACCGTCACCGGACGCGGTCTTCGAGGCCGATCATCCGTTCGCGTTCGCGGTGCAGCACGACGCGACCGGCTCGCCGCTGTTCGAGGGCGTGGTCGGCGACCCGTCCTGACCGGAAAATTCGACATCGTGGGGTCGGAAACCCGGCGATGTCGATTCTCGGGTGGCCACGCGGCGACTCATCCGCCTCCCTCCCGTACGCACGTCGCACGTCCGACATGTCGCCTGCGTACGCATGCGTGCGGGAGTGTGGGTGGCACGAACGGGCATGAAGCCGACACCGACGTTCGGGGCCGACGACTGGCGCACCATGCCCCGTCCGGCGTCGCGACTGGCGCACCATGTCGCGCTGGGCCGACCGAAGCGGGACACCATGCGCCACTCGCCGGCCAGTCGTGGCATCCCGAGGCACCCCGCGCCATTCGCCGGGAATCCGCGACCGGAAAATCGACATCGCGGGGGTCGAACCCCCGCGATGTCGATTCTCGCGTTGAGCGTCTCGCCGGCGCAGGCTCAGTTGCTGGAGCCGTGGTCGCTGTCGTCCTTGCTGCTCACGACGTGGAAGTTCGCGTCGAGCTGGACGTCGACCTGGCTGCCGTCGTTCATCGTGACCTCGACCTCGTACTTGCTGTCCTCGTCGTTGACCTCGGTCTCGGTCACCTTGCCGCCGCCGGTGTACTTCAGCGCCGCGGTCGACGCCTTGTTGAGCGCATCTCCGGTGATCGGCTGCTGGGAACCCTCGTCGTCGCCGACGCCACTCGCGACGGCGATGCCGGTTCCGCCGGCGATGATCAGGACGCCCGCCCCGACCCCGATGGCGACCTTCGCACGCTTCTGCATTGCTCTCTCCTCACGCCAGTTTCAGTATGCCCAGCCTGGCTGGCGGTCGCTGAAGCGAGCCTGAACGACCGTCAGGCAAGAACCCTCGTCCGGCGCTCGCCCCACTCGAGGGCGCTCGCGATCGCCTCGTCCAGGCTGAGCTCGGCGTGCCAGTCGAGCAGCCGGGCCGCCTTGTCGACATTGGCGTACGCGCCGATCGCGTCGCCGGGCCGGGGCGGCGCCTCCCGGGCGGGCACGGGCTGGCCGTACACGCGCTCGAAGGCCGCGACCAGCTCTCGGACCGTGACGCCGCTGCCGGTGCCGATGTTGATGATCGTGCTGGTCGCCTGCTCGGCCGCGAGGACCGCGTCGAATCGCTCGACCGCCGCCACATGGGCCCGCGCGAGATCCCACACGTGGACGTAGTCGCGGATCCCGGTGCCGTCGCGAGTCGGGTGGTCGGTGCCGGTGATGACGAACTCGTCGATGTCGCCGCGGGTGGCCGCGACGAGCCGGCCCAGGACGTGGCTCGGCAGGCTGTCCTGGATGCCGGAGCGGAAGTCCGGATCCGAACCGATCGGGTTGAAGTAGCGCAGGATGATCGCCCGGAGATCGGTCGCGGCACAGATGTCGGTGAGTGCGGCCTCCATCATCTGCTTGGTCCGGGCGTACGGCGAGGGCGGCGCCAGCGGCGACTCCTCGGTGACCTCGAAGGTCGCGCTCGGGGCGTAGAGCGAGGCCGTGGACGAGAACACGATGCGCGGCTTGCCGAGCGCGGCCAGCTCGTCGAACAGCTCCAGCGACTTGGTGACGTTGTCCCGGTAGTAGGCGTACGGCTGCGCGACGCTCTCGGGTACGACGATCCGCGCTGCGCAGTGGATCGTGCAGTCCAGGTCGGGATGGTCGTCGACGACCCGGCCCAGGGCGTCGCGGTCGGCGATATCGGCGGCGTAGAAGGCCCGGTCGCCGACGAACTCGCGCCGCCCGGCACGAAGGTGGTCGAGGATCACCGGCACGTGGCCGCTGTCCTCCAGCGCGGTCGCGATCGTGCTACCGATGTAGCCGGCTCCGCCGGTGATCAGAACCTTCATGCCGCGACCCTAGCCAGCGCCCGCAAACGCACTGGCGTCAAGATCGCGTCAAGACCCGTCAAGGGGGCGTCAAGAGCCTCGGGTACGCCGTTCGGCGGGACTTCACTGGCGGCATGGCCGATCTCATCTTCGTCGCCCTGACGGTGGCGTTCTTCGCACTGTGCGTCGCTTACGTCCGCGGCTGTGACCGGATCGTCGAGTCCGGCAGCCAGCCCGCGGAGGAGGCGGCGCCGGAACCGGACCGTGCACTCGCGGAGACTCAGCGATGAGCGCTGATCAGATCGTCGGGCTGGTCGTCGCGGTCTTCCTCGCCGGCTACCTGGTGTGCGCCTTGGTCTTCCCGGAGCGATTTTGATGTCGGGGGCGGGGTGGGCGCAGTTCGCTGCGATGATCGCCGTCACGCTCGTCACTGCGCCTGCCCTGGGCTGGTACATGGCGAAGGTCTACGGCGACGAGGGCAAGGCGCCCGGCGATCGGGTCTTCCTCCCGGTCGAGCGCGTGATCTACCGGATCTGCCGGGTCGACCCCGACCGGGAGCAGAACTGGAAGGTCTACGCCTACTCGGTGCTGGCCTTCAGCCTGGTCTCGTTCCTGCTGCTCTACGTGCTGCTCCGGATCCAGGGCGGTCTGCCGCTGAACCCGAACGATCTGCCGGGCGTCATCCCGCACCTGTCGTTCAACACCGCCGTCAGCTTCATGACCAACACGAACTGGCAGTCGTACGCCGGCGAGGTGACGCTGAGCAACCTCTCGCAGATGGTCGGCCTGACGGTGCAGAACTTCGTGTCGGCGGCCGCGGGCATGGCCGTGATGGTTGCGCTGATCCGCGGTCTGGCGCGACGCCGGGCCAGCACGGTCGGCAACTTCTGGGTCGACCTCACTCGGTCCACGATCCGGATCCTGCTGCCGCTGGCCTTCCTCGTCGCGATCATCCTGGTCAGCCAGGGCGTGATCCAGAACTTCAACGGCAACACCACCGTGACGACGGTCGAGGGAGCCTCCCAAACCATCCCCGGCGGTCCGGCCGCCGGGCAGGTCGCGATCAAGCAGCTCGGCACCAACGGCGGCGGGTTCTTCAACACGAACTCGGCGCACCCGTTCGAGAACTCCACGCCGTTCAACAACTTCGTGGAGACCTGGGCGATCCTGATCATCCCGTTCGCGCTCGCCTTCACCTTCGGCTACCTGGTGAAGAGCCGGAAGCAGGGATACGCGGTCTTCGCGATCATGTTCATCATCTGGGCCGGCATGTCGCTGCTGGCAATGGGTCTCGAGGCGCACGGCAACTCCGACCTCAACGCGCTGGGCGTCAACCAGGGCATCAGCGCCGACCAACCCGGCGGCAACATGGAAGGCAAGGAGTTGCGCTTCGGTCCCGAGGCGTCCGGCCTATGGGCGGCGACGACGACCGGCACGTCCAACGGCTCGGTCAACTCGATGCACGACAGCTTCACCCCGCTCGGCGGCGCCGTGCCGATGCTGCACATGATGCTCGGCGAGGTCAGCCCGGGCGGCGTCGGCGTCGGGCTGAACGGTCTGCTGATCATGGCCATGCTCTCGGTGTTCATCGCGGGCCTGATGATCGGGCGAACGCCGGAGTATCTCGGCAAGAAGATCGAGTCGCCCGAGATGAAGCTGATCATGCTCTATCTGCTGGCGATGCCGGCCACGGTGCTCTGCTTCGCCGCGGCGTCCTCCGTGCTCGACTTCGCCCTCGACTCGCGGCTCAACCCGGGTCCGCATGGCCTGTCCGAGATCATGTACGCCTTCGCGTCGGCGTCGAACAACAACGGCTCGGCGTTCGCCGGTCTGACCGCGGCGACGAACTGGTACGACACGACGCTGGGCATCGCGATGCTGATCGGTCGCTTCTTCCTGATCATCCCGGTGCTGGCGATCGCGGGCTCGATGGCGCGTAAACAGCCGGTCCCGGCGTCGTCGGCGACGTTCCCGACCCACACGCCGCTGTTCGTGGGTCTCGTGATCGGCGTCGTGTTCATCGTCTCCGGCCTGACCTTCTTCCCCGCACTCTCGCTCGGCCCGATCGTCGAGCAGTTGGCTATGTAGGAGTACGACACCGATGTCCGACACCAAGATCCGCCCGGTGGGCAGCAGTGCCCGTGACCGGCACCCGCTCCCGACCCGGTCGATGTTCGACCGGTCCAT
>DATFRX010000164.1:0-15107 GCA_035262905.1 Nocardioidaceae bacterium | reverse complement strand
GCTGGCCTTCAACGCCCCGCACGGCGCCTACTCGAGCAGGGGCGGCGCCGGTGAGCAGGTCGCCGAGTTCAAGGCCATGGTCCGAGACCTGCATGCCGCGGGGCTCGAAGTGATCTTGGACGTCGTCTACAACCACACCGGCGAGGGCGGACCGGACGACCCGACCTGGTTCCTGCGGGGACTGGACGACGGCGCCTACTACCTGCACGGCGACAACGGCCATTACTTCGACGTCACCGGCTGCGGCAACACGGTGCACGCCAATCATCCGGCGTCGATGCGGATGATCATGGATTCGCTGCGTTACTGGGTGCGCGACATGCACGTCGACGGCTTCCGCTTCGACCTCGCCTCGGCGCTGGCCCGCAACGGCGAGATCAACCCCAACGCGCCGCTGCTGTCCGCGATCACCCAGGACCCGGTGCTGCGCGAGACGAAGCTGATCGCCGAGCCGTGGGACGCCAGTGGCGAGGGCTACCTGGTCGGCCGGTTCCCGCCGGGCTGGTGTGAGTGGAACGATCGCTTCCGCGACACGGTGCGGGACTTCTGGCGCGACCAGTCCGGCGGCGTCAACGACCTCGCCTACCGGCTGTCCGGCTCCAGCGATCTCTACGCCGACGACGGCCGGCATCCGCTGTCGTCGATCAACCTGATCACCTCGCACGACGGCTTCACCCTGCGCGACCTGGTGTCCTACAACGACAAGCACAACGAGGCCAATCGCGAGGACAACCGCGACGGGCATGACGACAACCGCTCCTGGAACTGCGGCGCCGAAGGCGAGACCGACGACGCCGAGGTCGTCGCATTGCGGCAGCGGCAGGCGGCGAATCTGCTGGCGACCATGCTGCTCTCGACCGGCGTACCGATGATCACGGCGGGCGACGAGCGCGGCAAGACCCAAGGCGGCAACAACAACGCCTACTGCCAGGACAACGAAATCTCCTGGCTCGACTGGACCCCCGACCCCACCTGGAGCCACCTCACCGACCTGACCCGCGAGTTGCTCGCCCTACGGGCCGGCCATCCGGTGCTGCGGCAGCGCAACTTCCTCGGCGGTCGCCCGGTCGACGCGTCCGGGCAAAAGGACCTGGCCTGGTTCCACCCCGAGGGCCGGGAGCTGACCGACGCCGACTGGGAGGACAGCGGCCTGGCCAGTCTCGGCATGTTCTTGTCGGGGGCCAAGGTCGGCGACGCGTCGTTCCTGATCCTGCTGCACGCCGATGCCGGCGAGGCGGCCTGGACGCTGCCCGGCGAGCCGTGGGCGGCGGCGTACGACGTGGTCGTCGACACCGGTGACGTGGAGACCGACCGGGTCGAAGGCGGCCAGGACCTCTTCGTCAGCGGCCGGAGCCTGGTCGTGCTCCGCGCTACGACGTGACGACGCGAAGCGATCCGGCGACCGAGCGGACCACCCGCTCGTAGGTGCTGACGTCGTCCTCGCCCGGCGTTGCGATCGTGATCAGCACCGCCATCGCATGTCCGGGCACCGGCACGACCGCAGTGGTCTGGAACAGCGGCAGGCCCTCGGCACCGCCACGTCCGGTGGCGAACACGGCGTTGTGCGCCCCGGCGTGCTCGATCCCCACCGAGGTGTACTCCCCGGTGCGCCGCAACGCCTCGGCGGAGCCGGCCACCATGACGAGCGGGTCGGTCGTCGAGGTGGTACGCGTGGCGACCGTCAGCGTGGCGGTCGACGGCCGCCCGTCCATCTCGACCGCACAGAATGCCGTCCCGACGATCGGACCGCCCGCGAGGGTCCGGGCGATCGCCTCGAGATAGAGGCTGAGTCCCTCGCGCTGGTCGGCGTCGCGCAGCCCCATGCCCTCGAGCAGGGCGGTCTGCGAGGCGACTCGGTCCTCGATCGCGGTCTCGAGCGGGACCTCGTGGAAGTCCGGCGGGATGTCCAGCGCGATCTCGGGCACGGTCCTCGGCGGGTCGGCCGCTGCTGACATGGTCATCGCGCTCCGCCCTCGTCGCCTGCGGCCTCGCCGCCGCCCAGCCGCTCGGAGATCGCGGGCCGGCCGTTCGACTCGGACGCGGCGAACGTGGCAGTCGGCAGGTCGTCGGGAGCCAGCGACGCCCATGACCGGTGCAACGCCAGCCGGAGCCGATGTGCTCCGGCCGACATCGACGCCAGCCGGCGTACGCTCTCGGACTCGTCGGGAGCCTCGTCGCCGACGACCCCCAGGATCTGAGACACCACCGTCGTGAGCCCGGCCGTGTCGGACAGCGACTGCGCGGTGGCGACCAGCTCGGCCGCCGACTCCGCGATCCACTCCTCGACGGCGATGAGTACGGCAGTGACGCCGCGGTCGAGATCGGCGGCCAGGTCGGCGTCGTCGTCGGCCTCGATCAGCGCTTCGGCGAACAGGTCGGCGGCCCGGATCAGCACCGCACCGTCGGCGGTGTGCTCGGTGACGAGCCGCTGCACATCGGCCTGGATCCGCTCCCGCTGCTCCCCAGCATCCGGGCGCCCGGCGAGCTGGCTGACCTGCTCGGTGAGCTCGGCCCGACGCTGCTGGCGGGCCGCAAGGCCGGACCGCCAGACCTCGACCGTCTGCGCGAAGTCGACCGTGGCGTCCTCGATCGCCCGCAGCCGCGCGGCCAGCTCGGTCACCGCATCGACGATCGGCCGGGACATCGGTCCCTGCCACATGCTGTGCGGGCCGACCAGACCCTCGAGCCGCTGCCGCGTCCCGGTCAGCGCGAGCACGACCGTACGCAGCGCGCCGGCGACCCGGTCGACGCTGCCGAGGTCGCCCGGAGTCGGATCGGATCCGAGGAACCGCTCGGGCCTCACGGCTCGTCCTCGGTGGCCGGGGTGCCCGGTGGCGGCGCGATGTCGTCGAGATGTCGGCGTACCGCGCGACCGCCGTCGCCGGCCTCGACCGCCAGTGCGCCCAGGCGACGCTGCAGCCGGGCCACCACCTCAACCAGCGCGGTCGACACGTCCGGCGGCCCGGCGTCCTCCGGCATCAGGTCACGCAGGGCACGGGCCGCCGCGCTGAACTCGGCATCGACGCCGTCGAGGGCGTCGGCGAGTTGCCTTACGTCGTCGGCGAGCACGGAGATCCCGGCCATCTGCCAAGTCTGACTGATTCAGGGGTCAACTGGCAGGCACCTCACCCCTCGTCGGTCCCGGCGTCCCCGCTCTGCAGGTTCGGCCACACCACCAGGCCGAGCTCCGCCGGGCTCGCGAGCAGCGAGTTGCGCGGCAGCACACGTACGGAGTAGCCGAACGGCCCGGTCCGGTCCAGGACGACCTCACCGGCGAACCGGTGCCGACCGCCCTCGTAGCTCTCGACCGCCGCGAGCGGCGTGGTGCGGGCCTCGTCGATCAGATCGTCCTCGCCGACCCGGCCGTAGACGACCTCGACGTTGACGTCGTCCGGGCCCAGGTCGCCGAGCGCCGTGTAGACCTGGACCGACAGGGTGGCGCCGACCTCCGGCGAGTCGCCGACGCCGGTCGCCTCGACGTGCTCGATCCGTACGCCGGACCACGCCGAGCGGACCCGGCGCTTCCACTCGGCGAGGGCACGCGCGCCGGCGAAGTCGTCGTTGAGGGCCCGAGCGGTACGGACCGTCGGGACGTAGAGCTCGGTGACGTAGTCGCGCAGCATCCGGGTCGACAGCACCTTCGGGCCCAGCGACTTGAGCGTGTGACGGACCATCTCGAGCCAGCGGATCGGCAGCCCGTCGGTGTCACGGTCGTAGAACCGGGCGGCGACCTCCTTCTCGACCAGGTCGTAGAGCGCGGCCGCCTCGATGTCGTCGCGGCGGTCCGGGTCCTCGACGCCGTCGGCCGACGGGATCGCCCAGCCGTTGTGGCCGTCGAACCACTCGTCCCACCAGCCGTCGAGGATCGACAGGTTGAGCCCGCCGTTCAGCGCCGCCTTCATCCCCGAGGTGCCGCAGGCTTCGTACGGGCGCAACGGGTTGTTGAGCCAGACATCGCAGCCCGGAAGCAGCTGCTGCGCCATCTCGATGTCGTAGTCGGGCAGGAAGACGATCCGATGCCGCACCTCCGGCTCGTCGGCGAAGCGGACCAGCTCCTGGATCAGGCGCTTGCCACCGTCGTCGGCCGGATGCGCCTTGCCCGCGATGACGAGCTGGACCGGCCGCTCCGGATGGAGCAGCAGCGACTTCAGCCGCTCCCGGTCCCGAAGCATCAGCGTCAGCCGCTTGTACGACGGCACCCGCCGGGCGAACCCGATCGTCAGGATCTCGGGATCGAGCACCGTGTCGACCCAGCCGAGCTCGGCCGGAGTGGCACCACGTTGCGACCAGGACTCGCGTACTCGCTCCCGGGTCTCCTCGACCAGGCGCCGGCGGAGCGTCCGCTTCAGGTCCCAGATCTCACGCGAGTCGATCCGGTCGACCTCGTCGAAGTCGGTCGTGCCGAGCCGGTCGGACAGCTCGAGGATCTCGCGGGCGACCCAGGTCGGCGCGTGGACGCCGTTGGTCACCGAGCCGATCGGCACCTCGGCCTCCTCGAAGCCGGGCCACAGTCCGGAGAACATGGAGCGGCTCACCTGGCCGTGCAGGATGCTCACGCCGTTGGCCCGCTGCGCCAGCCGCAGGCCCATGACTGCCATGTTGAACATGCCCGGATCGCCGTCGGGGAAGGTCTCTGCTCCGAGCGCCAGGATCCGCTCGATCGGCACGCCCTCGCAGGCGTTGTCGCCGCCGAAGTGCTGCTCGACCAGGTCTCGGGGGAACCGGTCGATGCCGGCTTCCACCGGCGTGTGTGTGGTGAAGACGGTGCCGGCCCGGGAGATCTCCAGCGCCGCGTCGAAGTCGAGATCGGCGTCCTCGGTCAGCTCGCGGATCCGCTCGAGTCCGAGGAAGCCGGCGTGGCCCTCGTTGGTGTGGTAGACCTCCGGGTCGGGAGCGCCGGTGATCCGGGAGTAGATCCGCAGCGCGCGTACGCCGCCGACACCGAGCAGCATCTCCTGAAGCAACCGGTGCTCGACGCCGCCGCCGTAGAGCCGGTCGGTGACGTCGAACTCCAGCCCGACGCTGCGCTTCTCGTCGCAGTCGAGCAGCAGTAAGGGGACCCGCCCGACCTGCGCGATCCAGATCCGCGCAGCAAGCAGCTTGCCGCCGGGCAGCCCGATGTGGACGTGCGGCACTGTCCCGTCGGCCTCGCGGAGCAGGGTCAGCGGCAGGCCGTCGGGATCGTTGACCGGGTAGTGCTCGGTCTGCCAGCCCTCCCTCGACAGCGACTGCCGGAAGTAGCCGTGGCGGTAGAACAGGCCGACGCCGATGATCGGCACACCGAGGTCGCTGGCCGTCTTCAGGTGATCGCCGGCCAGGATCCCGAGGCCGCCGGAGTACTGCGGCAGTGCCTCGGTGATCCCGAACTCCGGGGAGAAGTACGCGATCGCGCGCGGTGTGTCCTCGCGCTCGCCCTGCTGGTACCAACGCGGTCCCGCGAGGTACTCCTCGAGGTCGGCGTGCACCGCGTTCAGGCGCTCGATGAACTCCTGGTCGGCGCTGAGCTGCTGGAGCCGCCCGCTGGACAGGCTGCCGAGGAGGCGAGCCGGATCCTTCCCACCGTCGGCCCAGGCAACCGGGTCGACCGACGCGAACAGGTCTTGCGTCGGCGCATGCCAGGACCAGCGCAGGTTGGTGACCAGGTCGCCGAGAGGCTCCAGCGGCGATGGCAGCACCGGGCGCACGGTGAATCGTCGGATAGCTCGCACGAGGCATGACGGTACAAGGCCCGCCGTGAGCCCGCTCGACGGTCCGCCCCATGGTCTGTATAGTGACGTATCTAGAGTGAACCTATACAGTTAATTACATTACTGACTAGAGCTGGGAGCTATCTCGTGACTATCAGCCTGTCTTCCCGCTGGCGCCAGGCCGCGGGCGCAACCGCGATCGCAGCACTCGCGGCCCTTGGCCTGTCCTCCTGCGGCGACGACGCCAACGCCAATGCCTCCGGCGGTGGCAGCGGCGACGGGGTCACCCTGCAACTCGGGTACTTCCCCAACCTGACCCACGGCACCGCCCTGGTCGGCATGGAGAAGGGGTACTACGAGGACAAGCTCGCCCAGGACGGCGCCACCGTGAAGTTCGCCGAGTTCGACTCGGGCTCCGACACGATCGCCGCGCTGCTCAACGGCGACCTGGCGGCCACCTACATCGGCCCGGTCCCGTCCCTGACCGCGTACTCGCAGAGCAAGAACGTGTCCGTGATCGCCGGTGCGGCCTCCGGCGGCGCCGCTCTCGTCGTCAACAGCGACATCTCGAGCGTCGACGACCTGGCAGGCAAGACGATCGCGACACCGGGCGAGTTCAACACCCAGGACATCGCCGCCCGCGCGTACTTCAAGGAGCAGGGGTTCAAGATCAACCCCGACGGCAGCGGCGACATCAACCTCACGCCGCAGGACAACAGCGTGATCATCCAGGCCTTCCGCCAGGGTGACATCGACGGCGCCTGGGTGCCCGAGCCGTACGCCAGCATCATGGTCAACGACGGCGGTCACGTCCTGGTCGACGAGGCCGACCTGTGGCCGGGCGGCCAGTTCGTGACCACCCAGCTGCTGGTCAACAACGACTTCCTCGACGAGCACCCCGACCTGGTCACCGACCTGCTCGAGGCCCACGTCGAGGCCAACGACTTCATCAACAACAACCCGGACGAGGCCAAGCAGCTGATCTCGACCAAGCTGGCCGAGCTGACCGGAGCCGAGCTTCCGCAGGACGTCTTCGACTCTGCGTGGAACAACCTCACTTTCACCAACGACCCGCTCTCCAGCACGCTCGAGAAGGACGCCGCCGACGCCTACGACGCCGGTGCGCTCGAGCAGCCGGTCGACGACATCAGCGCCATGTACGACCTGGACCCGCTGAACAAGGTCCTGGCCGCGAAGGGTGAGGAGCAGGTGCAGACGCCATGAGATCGGTCTCGACCAGCACAGGTGACCTCGAGAAGTCGGAGTCACCGCCACAACAGAACGGAACCCATCCGGTCGCCGTCGATATCCGCGGTGTCTCCAAGGAGTTCGGGCACGGCGCCTCGCATACCGTCGCCCTGCAGGACACCACCCTCCAGGTACGCGAACAGGAGTTCGTGTGCCTGGTGGGAGCCAGCGGCTGCGGCAAGACCACGCTGCTCAACCTGATCGCCGGTCTCGACCGTCCCACCTCCGGGACGATCGAGACCGGCGACCGGCGGGTGGCCCTGATGTTCCAGGAGGCCACGCTCTTCCCATGGCTGACCCTGGAGCAGAACGTCGAGCTCGCGCTGAAGCTGCGCGGCGTCGACCGGGCCCGCCGCAAGGCGCGGACGGCTGAGCTGCTGGAACTGGTCCGCCTGGGCGGTCGCGGCAAGAAGCGTCCGCACGAGCTGTCCGGCGGCATGCGACAGCGCGGCGCGCTGGCCCGAGTGCTGGGCCAGGACGCCGACGTCGTCTTGATGGACGAGCCGTTCGGCGCGCTCGACGCCATGACCCGGGACTCGATGCACGACGAGCTCGAAAGGATCCGCAGCGAGGTCGAGCTGACCGTCGTCTTCGTGACCCACAACGTACGCGAGGCGGTCCGGCTGTCCGACCGCACGATCCTCATGGAGTCGGGTCCGGGCCGGGTCAAGAGCCAGCACATCATCGACCTCCCCCGGCCCCGTCACATGGAGGATCCCCAGGTCGCGGAGCAGGCCGGACTGCTGACGGCCGAGCTGAAGGACGAGGTGAGGCGCCATGTCCGCTGACACCGCGGCACCGACCACCAAGCGCAGCCCACGCCCTCCGACGAAGATCTCGACGAGCGACATCGGGCGGTCCGGCCTGGCCTGGAAGATCTGGTCGTCGCTCTGGCCGAAGCTGCTGGCGATCTTCCTCGCCATCGCGATCTGGCAGATCACCGTCTGGGCCGCCTGGAAGCCGGAGTACCTGCTGCCGTCGCCCGCGGCGGTGTTCAGCGACCTGGCCGACCTGGCGCAGACCGACACGTTCTGGCGAGCGATCACCACGACGATGCAGCGCGGTGGCGTCGGTTTCGCCTTCTCGCTCGTCTTCGGCACCCTGCTCGGCATCGCCGTCAGTCAGTCCAAGGTGCTGCGGGCCGGTGTCGGGTCGATGATCACCGGGCTGCAGACGATGCCGTCGATCGCCTGGTTCCCGTTCGCGATCTTGATCTTCGGGCTGTTCAACCCGTTCGCGATCATGTTCGTGATCGTCCTGGGCGCAGCGCCGTCGATCGCCAACGGTGTGATCAGCGGCATCGACGAGGTCCCGCCGCCGCTGCTGCGGGCCGGCCACATGCTCGGCGCTCGTGGCATCAACCGCTATCGCTACGTCGTGCTGCCGGCCGCGCTGCCGTCGTACCTCGCCGGGCTCAAGCAGGGCTGGGCGTTTGCCTGGCGGAGCCTGATGGCCGGTGAGCTGATCGTCCAGCTGCCGGGCCAGGTCACGCTGGGCGGCTCGCTGAGCAAGGCGCAGGACACCGCGCAGGCCGACGACCTGATCGCCTACATGATCGTCATCCTGATCATCGGCATGCTGGTCGACGGCGTCTTCAGCGCGATCACCAACCGGGTCCGCCGCCGTCGAGGACTGACAGGTTTCGCCGGCTGACCAGCGGGTACATACTGAGGTTGGCATCGGCCTCTTGCGCGATACTCGTCGTGCAAGAGGCCGTTTCGCCTTACCAGCAAGGGAAAACGGCACCGAATTCGCGGCTCTTCACAGCCCCGGCACTTGCGGACCAACCGCACAACCACCATGATGTGCGGCACTCGCCCCCCGCGCGATCTGCCCGCAACTGTCGCGGTGGTGGGGTTTCGACTCGGAGGTGCCCGCGTGACTCGTACCAAAATTCTCGGCAAGTGGATGCTTGCCGCTGCAGCCGGATCCCTGGTTGTCGCGGCGGCCTGTACGCCCAGTAGTGATGACAGCGACTCCGGCAGCAGCAGCGGTGAGCTGACCTGGGCGATCGGAGGAGCCGAGGCGCAGCCCGGCGGCGTAGATACGAAGATCGTCAAGCTCTGGAACGAGCAGAACCCCGATAACCCGGTCACCATCGAGGTGCTGCCCGACGAGGCTGACCAGCAGCGGGAGCAGCAGGCCAACGTCCTGCAGGCCGGGAGCGACGAGTTCGACATCCTCGGCATGGACGTGATCTGGACCGGCGAGTACTCCCAGAACGGCTGGCTCGAGAGCCTCGAGGACGTCCGGGACCAGATCGAGCCGGGCGTGCTCGAAGGTGCCTTCGACTCCGCGCAGTGGGAGGGCGAGCTGTGGGCGGCGCCCTTCAACACCAACGCAGGCTTCCTCTACTACCGCACTGACCTGATCGACCAGCCGCCGACGACCTGGGACCAGCTGTGCCAGATGGCTGAGCAGGCGGGTCAGCAGAACGGCATCGGCGGCCTGATCGGCCAGGGCCGCAAGTACGAAGGCTTCGTCGTCAACTGGCTCGAGTACTACTGGTCGGCCGGTGGCGAGCTCTACAACGACGACAACAGCGAAGTCCTCTTCGACACCGACATCGCGACGCAGACGACCGAGTTCATGCAGAAGGCGATGGACGACGGCTGCTTCGCGCCCGGCTTCAACACCGCCACCGAGGAGGAGGCCCGCGCCGCCTTCCAGACCGGCAAGGCCGTGTTCATGCGCAACTGGCCGTACGCCTACCAGCTGATCCAGGACGAGGGCGACCCCGAGGTGGCCAACAACTTCGACATCGCGCCGCTGCCGACCTTCAGCGGTCAGGGCACGATCTCGGCGCTCGGCGGCTTCAACAACGCGGTGAGCGCCTACTCCAGCAACAAGGACGCGGCCAAGGAGTTCGTCGTCTGGGCGTCGACCGATCCCCAGGTGCAGAAGATGCTGGCGACCGACGCCTCGGTCCCGCCGGTGCTCACGTCGGTCTACGACGAGTTGCAGAACGAGCCGGACATGGCGCTGCTGAGCAAGGTGCTGCCGGACGCCAAACCGCGGCCGCCGGCTCCGACCTGGAACACGATCAGCGTCGAGATGCAGGACGCCCTCTTCCCGGCCTACAACGGCGACGCCGACCCGGCTGACGCGTCACAGAGCGTCGCCGACGCCTTCAACGAGAGCGTCCAGTAGCGGCGGCGCCGCACATGACGGAAGTCGCGACCGAGTCGCGCACGCTCAGCGGTTCGGGGCCGGGAGGACGCCGGCCCCGAACCAAGGGCGTGTCTGAGAAGGGCCTGGGCCGGCTGTTCGTGACGCCGGCGATCAGCCTGATGGCGCTGGTGGCCTTGTTCCCGGTGATCTATGCGTTCGTGGTCAGCCTGCGGGCCTACACCGGTCGCCAGTACGAAGGTTTCGCCGGCTTCGGGAACTACTCCGAGGCGCTCAACGACGAGAAGTTCTGGTCGTCGCTGCAGTTCACCTTCACCTTCACGGTGATCTCGGTCGGGGCCGAGTTCATCATCGGGCTCGGCTTCGCGCTGCTGATGAACCAGGCGTTCCGCGGCCGCGGCATCACCAGAGCCGCGATCCTGGTGCCGTGGGTGATCCCCACGGTGATCGCGGCCCAGATGTGGTTCTTCATGTTCAACGTGAACCCGGGCTTCATCAACTCCGCCCTGGGGCTCGGCGAGTTCAACTGGCTCGGTGAGAGCGGCTGGGTGAAGTTCGCGGTCATCTTCGCCGACGTGTGGAAGACCGCCCCGTTCGTGGCCCTGCTGCTGCTCGCCGGCCTGCAGACCATCCCGACCGACGTCTACGAGAGCGCTCGGGTCGACGGTGCCAACGCGTGGCAGCGGTTCTGGCACATCACGCTGCCCCTGCTGCGGCCGGCGATCTTTGTCGCGTTGCTGTTCCGCACGATCGAGGCGCTGCGGGTCTACGACCTGCCGCAGGTCATGACCGGCGGTGCCTTCGACACCGAGTCGTTGTCAATGGTGGTGCAGCAGTACGTCGTCAAGACACCGGATCCAGGCCTCGGCTCCGCTCTGTCGACGATCACCTTCATCATCATCCTCGGGGTCGGCGTGATCTTCGTGAGTCTGCTCGGCCGCGAGCTCGTCATCGGAAGGCAGGATCAATGAGCGCCACGACCGCCGACGCAGGGCGATCCGGTCGGCGGCGCAGCCGGGGCGCCGTCGAGTCGTCGACGTCGGCCCGCGCCTGGGGCAAGACCGCACTCCTCGCCGTCATCTTCCTGTGGTGCCTGTTCCCGTTCTTCTGGCTGATCATGACCAGCTTCAAGGTCCAGGGGGCCCTGAACAGCCCGAACCTGTTCGAGGGACCGTTCGGGCTGGCCAACTACCGCAACGTCTTCAACCAGGACTTCCACCTCAACCTGCGCAACTCGCTGGCCATCGCCACCATGACGACCATCCTGTGCGTCGTGATCGGCTCGCTCGCGGCGTACGCGATCGCCCGGTTGCCGTTGAAGCGCAAGATCCTGCTGCTGACCGGCGTGCTCGCGGTGTCGCTGTTCCCGCCCGTTGCGCTGGTGCCGCCGCTGTACGAGCTGTGGCGGACGCTCGGGCTGCTCAACACGTACGAGGGTCTCTACATCCCGTACACGTCGTTCACGCTGCCCCTGACGATCTTCATCCTCACCACGTTCTTCGCGGCAATCCCGAAGGAGCTCGAGGAGGCCGCCAAGATGGACGGCGCCTCGCCGTTCAAGACGTTCTACCGGGTGATCCTGCCGCTGGCCGCGCCGGGTGTCTTCGCGGCGGCGATCATCATCTTCGTGTCGGCGTGGAACGAGTTCCTGCTGGCCAACACGTTCGCGCCGCGCGATCCGGAGGTGGCGCAGACCGTCCCTGTGGCGATCTCGCTGTTCACCGGTGCGGTGGACTTCCAGCGACCGATCGGCAGCATCACCGCGGCCTGTGTCGTGGTGACGATCCCGATGATCATCGTCGCGCTGGCCTTCCAGAAGCGGATCATCGCCGGTCTGACCGCGGGCAGCCTCAAGGGCTAAGCTGCTCCCCGCGTCAGTAGCCGCGGACGTCGGGCCAGTGGAGCTCGACGCCGTCGGCGGTCAGGCGGGCCTGGAACTCCTCGACCAGGACCGGGTCGTCGCACACCTGCTGCGGCGTGCGGCCGGTCGCGAGGCAGTGGGCCGCCAGTGAGCCTGCGACCTCGCCGATCCCCCACTCCACCGGGTGCAGCCGGTAGCAGCCGTTGGTGATGTGGGTGGTGCCGATGTTCTTCGCGGCCGGCAGCAGATTGGCCAGCCGGACCGGCACGAGCGCGCGAAGCGGCACCTCGAACGGTCCGGACGCGATGTCGATGTAGCCGTCGCCGCCGGTGGACGGATGCAGGTCGATCCGGTAGCTCCCGATCCCCACGCTGTCGGGATAGCGCGCGCCACGGCCGTCGGAGCGCAGGTCGAGTGCGACGTCCTGCTCGACCACGGTGTAGCGCGCGACGATCCGGCGGGACTCCCGAATGTACGGCCGCTTCGCCAGTCCGTCCGGCGTGCCCATGACGTCCGGCCGCAGCCGCAGTCCTGGGTAGCCAGTGCCGCCGTCCGGCCGCGGCGCCTCGGTCTGGAGCCAGTAGAGGAAGCTCAGGCTGAGCTCGCGGGCGCCTCGTCGGTGCCGCTCGACGTCCGCGTTGGCCACGCCGTACAACGGGCCGTCGACGTAGTCGATCATCGGCCAGTTGACGAGGGTGATGTCGCTCGTGAGGTGTCCGGGCACGAAGCTGCGCCGATCCGCGATCCGGCGGAACGCCCACAGCTCGTAGTCGCCGCCGACGCCCTGGAGGTCGACCTCGGTCGCCGACTCGACCGGGTTCGGCTCGAACGTCCGGGTCAGCGGCTCGCCGGTGCGAGGCACCGGGGCGGTGAACGACAGCAGCGGTCCCGGCCACTGCGGTGGCACGTACGTCCGCCAGTGGTCGTACGACGCCGGCCGCTCGATGGTGTGGTCGACGCCGGCGCAGTGGTCGACGGCGAAGCACCACGACACGGCCTGTTGGTTGAGCGGCTGCGCGGTGGCCGGGGCATGCGGCTCGCCGGTCTGATCACGCGACTCAGCGCCCGTGACGTGCTCGGTCCCGGCCAGGGGCAGCAGTTCGCCGGTCTCAGTGGCGTCGAGGATGTATTCGGCGACGACCGTGACCCGATCGCCATCGCGAGCAGCGAGCGTGACGGACTCGACCCGGTCGCCATCCGCCGACGCGGCGACCGGCTCGTGCTCGAGGAGTACCCGGATCCGGCCAGCACTGCGATGGGCTGCGAGCATCCCGTCGATCACCGCGACACCGGCCCGCGGCTCGACACACAGCGGACTCACCGTGCCGCGACCGGGATTCAGCCACGGATCGGAACGAGCCGTCTCACTGAGCGGATACCAGCGCCGGTAGTGGTCCCGCAGACCGTCGCGCAGCCGCCGATAGCGCGCCGTGCAGCCGAACTGCTCGATCCAGGGGTGCTCGTCGGGCGGCACCGCCTGGGAGGTCAGCTGGCCGCCGAGCCAGTCACTCTCCTCGGTCAGCGCCACCACCAGCCCGGCGTCCGCTGCTGCCAGCGCCGACGCGACCCCGCCCAGTCCCCCGCCCACGACCAACACATCGGCCCGAATCTCGGTCTCCATCGGCCGGCGAGCGTACTGCCCCGATGCGGTTTTGCGCACTTGTTGCTGGTTGAGCACGCGTCATACCCACAACAAGTGCGCAAAACCGAGGTCGACGAGCCATGTGCACCCCCGGCGGCAGCGTCCACTAGGTTTGGCGAGGTGGTAGCCCGCATCCCGATCCTGGACGTCGCGCCGGTCATCGAAGCCGGACGCTATCCAGCCAAGGCCGTCGTCGACGAGCCGTTCACCGTGTCGGCCACCGTGATCCGGGACGGCCACGACCGGCTCGGAGCCGGCGTCGTGCTGTTCGACCCCGACGGCACCGCTCGGCGACGGATCCCGATGCGCCCGACCGGCCAGGTCGACCGCTACGCCGCGACCGTCCAGGCCGACCGCGAAGGCGCCTGGGCATACCGCATCGAGTCGTGGAGCGACCCGTACGCCACCTGGCGGCACGACGCCGAGATCAAGATCGCGGCCGACGTCGACGTCGAGCTGATGCTCACCGAGGGCGCCCTGCTGCTGGCCCGGGCGGCCCGGAAGCTTCGCCGGGCTGAGCCGATGGACAAGGCGATCCTCCGCGACGCGGTCACCGCCCTGCGCGACACCTCGCGTCCGGTTCCAGCCCGGCTGGCCGCAGGCACCGCCGACGAGGTCCGCGACGTGTTCGAGCGGCATCCGGTACGCGACCTGCTCAGCCGCTCGGCGAGGTACCCCTTCTTCGTCGACCGCTCGCGCGCGCTGTACGGCTCCTGGTACGAGTTCTTCCCGCGCTCCGAGGGCGGCACCGTCGACGAGGAGGGCGTGGTCCACGGCGGCAACCTCCGGACGGCCGCCAAGCGGCTCGACGCGATCGCCGAGATGGGCTTCGACGTCGTCTACCTGCCGCCGGTCCATCCGATCGGCAAGATCAACCGCAAGGGCCCCAATAACACCCTGGTCGCCGGGCCGAACGATCCCGGCTCACCCTGGGCGATCGGCTCGGCCGAAGGCGGCCACGACGCGGTGCATCCCGATCTCGGCACGATCGAGGACTTCGACGCCTTCGTGGCACGGGCGGAGTCGCTGGACCTCGAGGTCGCGATCGACCTGGCGCTGCAGTGCGCGCCGGACCATCCGTGGGCGGTCGAGCATCCGGAGTGGTTCAACCGCCGGGCCGACGGCAGCATCGCGTACGCGGAGAACCCGCCAAAGAAGTACCAGGACATCTACCCGCTCAACTTCGACGACGACTTCGAGGGCCTCTACGCCGAGGTGCTGCGGGTGGTGCGCCACTGGATGGCCCACGGGATCCGGATCTTCCGGGTCGACAACCCGCACACGAAGCCGGTGATGTTCTGGGAGCGGCTGCTCGCCGAGATCCGGACCACCGATCCGGACGTCGTGTTCCTGTCCGAGGCGTTCACCCGACCCGCGATGATGCGGGCCCTCGCCATGGTCGGCTTCCACCAGAGCTACACGTACTTCACCTGGCGCAATGCCAAATGGGACCTGGAGCCCTACCTGTACGAGCTGTCCCACGAGACCAGCCACCTGCTCCGGCCCAACCTCTTCGTCAACACGCCGGACATCCTCACCG